>CAWWCX010000272.1:0-5824 GCA_963935445.1 uncultured Roseibacillus sp. | reverse complement strand
CTCCACGCTCCCTCATCCATGGCCCCGGGTCAATCGCCACCGTCACTCAAGGCACGCTGAACATCATTTGACAGTCCTGCCCCGTAGGGCATGCTATCGAGATCCGGCAAAACCCCCAGCTGCCTCCGAGCAGACTCGCCAACCCGTAACATGCTCCATATCTCACCATCATGGAACTCCCCGTCCGCAAAACCCATTCCACGAAGGGGCTCCTCTGCAGCCTTTTCCTTCTTGCAGCCCCCGTGCTGTCCCAAGCGACCCCCATCATTTCCGAGATCATGGCCGACAATGAATCAGGCCTCCGCGATCAGGACGGCGACTGGGAGGACTGGCTTGAGATCTACAACCCCGATCCCGATCCCGTTGATCTGGGCGGCTACTACCTGACCGATGCGCCGGAAAATCTTCCGAAGTGGCGGATTCCCGACGGCACCGTCCTGCAACAGGGGCAGTTCCTCCTCGTCTTCGCCTCCGGAAAGGACCGGGCGGTAACTGGCCAGCAGCTCCACACCAGCTTCCGCCTCGATAACAACGGCGAGTATCTCGCCCTGGTTGGCCCGGACGGTTTCGAGATCCTTGACGAGTTCACCCCGACCTTCCCCATTCAGTTCAACGACGCCTCCTACGGGATCGAACAGGAAGCGATCACCGGCGAGGACATCCTCATCGATGTGGACGGCGCCTGCAGCCATCATGTCGCCACCGACAACACCCTCGGGATCAACTGGACCCGGGTCGACTTCGACGACAGCCTCTGGACTGCGGGATTCCTCGGAGCAGGCTACGAGCGGGGCAAGGGCTACACCGACCTTATCAGCTCAGACCTCGAGCAGGTCGCCTTCAACAAGAGCAGCTCCGTCTACATCCGGATTCCCTTCCATCTTGAACGCAGGGACAACATCATCGCGCTCAATCTCGACCTGCAATACGACGACGGCGTCGTCGCTTATCTCAATGGCGCACGCGTCACTTCGCTGAACACCCCGGCCGCCGTCGGCTTCGACTCGATTGCCCTCAGCGACCGCCCTGATAGCGAGGCGCTCGACTTCCAGACTGTTCCGCTCAACGGGCATCTCTTCCGCCTCCAGGAAGGGGAGAACGTTCTCTCTCTCCATCTGATGAACTCAGCGATCGACAACGACGACCTTCTGGTTCGGCCTCAACTCAGCGTGATACGCGTGACTGACCTGGTCCTCGGCGATCACGCCTACTTTGCCAATCCCACCCCGGGCGGGCGCAATGGCAGCTTCGAACAGCTCCCCACCAGCGAGGTCATCTACTCTCACCGGAACAAAACCTTCACCGAAGACTTTGAAATCACCCTTTCAAGCACCTTTCCCGGCGAGACGATCCGCTACACGACCGACCGGAGCGAGCCCTCCGAGACCTCCACTCTCTACACCCGGCCAATTCCCATCAACCAGTCCGTCCAGATACGGGCCCGCGTCTTCGGGGAGAACAACGCCGCCGGTCCCATCAGGATGCGGAGTTTCCTGAAACTCGACCCCGACGACACGGCCCTCCTCCAGTTCAACTCCAACCTCCCCATCGTCCTACTGGAAACCTGGGGACGGGGGAACCCGGGGGGAAATGCCCAGATGGACGGGTTCATGGCCATTATCGAGCCCGATCCTGAAACCGGGCGCGCGCACATTCTCGGAGAATTCGACACCGATACGCGGGTAGGCCTCAAGCGCCGGGGGTCCTCCTCCTTCAACTGGCCCAAGTATTCCATGACCGTGGAGGCGCAGGACGAGGAGGGACTCGACAAGGGGATCACCCCCATCGGCCTCCCCCGGGAATCCGACTGGATCCTGAGCGGCCGCTACCAGTTTGATCGCGCACTCATGCGCAATGACCTCATGTACGAACTGAGCCGCCAGGCCGGGGAATACGCGACGCGGACCAAGTTCGTAGAGGTCCTGCACAATGTGGGCGGAGGCTCGCTCTCCTATAACGGCGACTACTTCGGCGTCTATTCCCTGATGGAGAAGATCAAGCGGGATGACAGCCGCGTTCCGGTGGCCCGCCTCGGTGTGCGCGACTCCCGGGAACCCTCCGTCTCGGGAGGGTATGTCTTCAAGAAGGACCGCCTCGATCCTGGTGACAGCGGGTTCACGGTGAATGGACTGGGTCGTCTCGGGTGGATCGAACCCAAGGAACGGGAGGTCTCTCGCAGACAGTCCGCCTGGCTCATCAACTGGATGAACGAGGTGAACTCCGCAATCACCGGCCCGGGCGGAATCAACCCGTCCACCGGCCGACACTTCACCGAGTACATCGACCAGCATTCCTGGCTGCGCCACCACTGGTTGAACACCCTCGCCATGAACGTCGACGGCTTCCGCCTGAGCGGATACTACTACAAGCACCGAAGCGACACCAACGGCGGCAAACTGGGAGCGGGGCCGATCTGGGACTTCGACCGCACGATGGGCTCCACCGATGGCCGCGATGACAACCCTTCCCGGTGGGACGGAACGGGCGACTCCAGCCGCACATGGAGCGACAACCGTTACATCTGGTGGGGGCAGGTCCTCGAATTTCCCGACTTCCGTCAATCCCACACCGACCTCTGGCAGGACCTGCGCGAAGATGTCTTCTCCACCGCCAACATCGAGTCCGTGATCAACAACTTCGCCCGTCAGATCGACGGACGGGACCCGCTGGGAGCCAATGATCCCGAAATCGGCCGCAGCCCGGCCGCTCGCAACTTCGACAAGTGGGGACAGGCCAACCACCGCAACGAGGTCCGCATCCTCAAGAACTGGCTGCGGACCCGGGTGGGCTGGATCGACCGACAGTATACCGCCAAGCCCCGCTTCAGCTCGACCGCACCACATGTGCCTCCCGGCCTCGTCGATGCTGGTGACGAGCTTTCCTTCCAGGCCAGCAGCGTTGTCTTTTACACGACCGATGGGTCCGATCCCCGCGCCCCGGGCGGAGACCCTTCTCCCGAGGCCCTCTCCGCCAATGCCGGAGAATCGATTGAAATTGCGGGAACCACCACCGTCACTGCTCGAGCCCGGAACGGAGTCGGGCTCACCTCCTGGAGTGGTCCGGTCACCGCCCACTTCCTGGTCGGGCCGGTCGCGAACGCTTCCAACCTCGTCGTCACCGAGGTTCACTACGCGCCCCTGCCGCCTGAGAGTCCGGAGGAACTGGCAGCGGCCAACGATGCCTCCGACCTCGAGTTCATCGAGATGAAGAATATCAGTGCCGAGACCATCAACCTCGTGGGGACCAGGTTCACCGAGGGAATTGAATTCGACTTCACGTTCTCTGACGTCACCTCGCTCGGTCCGGGAGAATTTGTTCTCGTCGTCCGTAACAAGGCAGCCTTCGAAGCGCGCTATGGCACGGGGCACAGTGAACGCATCGCGGGAGAGTATCCAACCACCCGCCTGGAGAATGCGGGCGAGCGCCTCCAGCTCCTGAACGGCCTGGGAGAAACAATCGCCAACTTCCGCTTCAACGATCGTGCCCCCTGGCCCGAGGCGGCCGGGAAGGACGGCGTCAGCCTGATCCTGAGAGCCTCTGCCCTGCCAGAACCCGATTACGAAGCCGCCGGCAACTGGGCGAGCAGCGCGGTAACCGGAGGAACCCCGAATGCCGACGAGTTTGCCAGCGGATTCTCCGGGGAACCAACCGCTGACAACGACCGGGACGGATATCCCAGCCTGATCGAATACATTCTCGGAACCAGTGATGATCATCCAGGGGACACGGCCAACCGGATCTCGACCGCGGTCAGGAGCGTGGAAGTGGGGGAGCTCACCCAGAACTACCTGACCATGAGCTTCCGCAGGATCACTCAGCCCGGGAATGTGCGCCTTGTGCCACAGTTCAGCGTCAATCTCGAACACTGGTTCGAGGGCGATGATTTCGTTCCCCTCGTGTCCGAGGAGGACCTGGGCGACGGAACCTCGCTTGTCACCTACCGGGCTTCCCTGCCTCAGCAGGAAGCCTCCCCCCAGCTCTTCATGCGCCTGCGCGCCGAAATCATCAACGAGTAAAGCCCCCGCAGGACACTCAGCGCGCCCCGGGGCCCGAGCCTCGTGCCAATCGGGGTCCCCGTTACTTTCCGTTCAATCGCCTCCGGTATTCCGGACGCTCGCGCCATGCCTCAAAATACGGCTGGTAGGCCTCAAGCTCCGTCCAGAATATTCTCGGGGGCTGGGGAGAGTCCACCCTGCCCGACGGGTAATCCTTACCTGCCACGCTCGCCTCAATCGTCTCGTCCCATTCCCGAAAGATCTTCCGGAGACGCTCTGCAACCTTCGGAAACCTGGCACTCACATTCTCCTTCTCCCCCGGATCTTTGCCGAGGTGATAGAGCTCGAAGCCGCCCTTTTCCACATTCTTCATGTAGAGCTTGAACTCGTTGTCCACGAGAGCGCCCCGAGCCGCACTCCGGAATCCGATCGGATTCCGCCGCGCATTGACTTCCCCCTTGAAGAGCGAGCAGAGACTTTGTCCGTCCTGTGGCTGGAGCATGGATTCTGCCGGAAGCCCGACGACCTCCGCCACGGTAGGAAAGATATCCATGGTCGCTGCGGGAAAGGATGTCACCCGGGGACTGGGGATTCCCTTCGGCCACTCGATGACCCCGGGGACGCGCAGGCCGCCCTCGAAGAGGGACCCCTTGTAGCCACGAAGTCCTCCCACCGTATCGGGCTGGAAGCCCGGAAGTCCACCATTGTCACTGCAGAACCAGACAAGGGTGTCACGGGCGATTCCAATTTCGCGCAACCCCGCCCGGAGGGATCCCAGACTACGGTCCATGGCGGCCAGTTCCGCATAGTGATGCTGCGACTTGGCATCGAGACTCGCAAAGCTCCGGAGGTCCTTCTCTAGGCCCATCCAAGGGCTGTGAGGCGTGCCAAACCAGATCACTGAAAAAGAGGGCTTCTCCGCCCTGGCCTGCGCCCCGATGAACTTGAGAGCTTCCGCAACGATGATTTCGGAGGAATCGCCCGAGAACTCCTCGAACGTTCCCTTCCTGCTCATGACAGGATCCTTGTCGAAGAAGTTGGTGACCGAGAGCCACTCGTCGAAACCAAACCCGCCCGGCCCGTGGGCATCTTCCTTCAGGATGGGAACTCCCGGACCGCGCAATCCGTTGAGATGCCACTTCCCGAAGTGTCCGGTCGCATACCCAGCCTTGCGAAGCGCCACCGCCAGAGTCTTCTCCTGCTTCCGCAAGGCAAACCCGTGACTCTGCACCCCGGTCCGGTTGTGCGTCCTCCCGGTCAGGACTGTCGCACGCGTCGGGGAACACACCGGTCCGCCGGCATAGAACCGGTCAAACCGGAGCCCTCCCTTCGCCATCGCATCCAGGTTGGGAGTCTTGAGGACCGGGTGATTGTAGTATCCCGTCTGCCCCCATCCCATGTCATCCGCCATCACGAGGACGATGTTCGGCCTGGCTCCGAAAAGAACCGGCGCGCACAACAGGAAAGGAAGCAGGCATCGCATCATAGCGCGCACAATACCCGCCCCTCCCGCGAACCGCACGGAGAATCAGCTCCCCCGTGCCCGGCGACAGCAAGAGACCCCCACTCGTTCAGTTGCCCGGAGGAATCGCACCCTCACCGCCCATCCGTGACCTTCCTCATGGTCACTGCTTTCGCCTCCCCCTTCTTTTCTCCCCCTTCGCCTGAAAGGCCGCCTGCTTGTCCTTCCAGGAAATGCCCCGGTCAAAGAGCACGCCGAACGGAAGGTAGTTATGATAGGGAACCGCTTCCTCCTGCCACTGGTGCACGAAACCGTCATAGATCGTCCGCATCTCGTCGAGGAGGTTCCGGTATCCTTTGCGCGGAGC
>CAWWCX010000271.1:0-5830 GCA_963935445.1 uncultured Roseibacillus sp. | reverse complement strand
CCTGGGCGCTCAGGATGAGATCCACGGCATCCTGGAGGGCCTGCGCGATCTTGTCATCGCGCAGGACTCCGTAGACTTCGGCGAGAGCGAGGGTGGCAAACCCGTGGTTGTACATGCTTGAGCCGATGTAGCCGTTGGTCTCGTTCTGGTTCTCAATAATGAACTCGATTCCGCTTCGGATATTCCCGGCGTAAGGACCATGGTTGGGATCCTCACCGTGGGCCAGGAAGGCCATCACACAAAGGCCGACCACGCCCGGCTCGCTTCCGTTCCGGTCTGGCCAGTTCCCATTCTTGGTCTGGGAGCCCGCGAGGTAGCGGAGGCCCTTGACGTACATCTGATCGACCTGCGGCGGGATGGGGTCATCCTGCCGCAGAGGCAGGGACTGGCTCCAAGCCTCCACTGGCGCCAGCAGCAGGAAAACTGCGGCGGTCGCGACTACGCCCTTCATCGCTGTCAGCGGCCTTTGTTGTAGGCGTCGAGGGCCCGCTGAAATTCCAGAGGCAGGTGGGAACCCGCCTTGCCGGCCTTCTTGTCGATGGAGCGTTCCTCCTTCTTCCCTTTTCCAGCGTCGGTAAAGTCCTTGCTGGGAGTATCGGAATCACCTGTCTGCCCCTCGCCTCCCTCGCTGCCAGGTTGTCCCTGCTCCGGTTTCTGTCCCTGTCCCTCTCCAGGATTCTGTCCCATCATCCGCTGCATCATGTCGAGCATGGCACCCATGCTCATTCCGCTGCTCTGTCATGTCCCGCCGCTCTGCTGAGCGCGCTGCTGGGCGGCCTCGAAGATCTTTTCGATGATCTCAGTTTCGGCCGCAATGGTTTTCCCCCCGGTGTTGGTTTCGTCGAGAGAGTTGGTGACTTCAGCCATGATGCCCTCAACTTCTTCAAGAAGGACGATGACCTTTTCATTGGTCTGCTCCTCGATGAGATCCTGCACGTCGGCGGACAGTTCGTCCTGCTCACCAGCCAGTTTCTGGGACCCTTCCTCATGTTTGGCGACCGCTTTCCTCTGAGCCTCGGTCTCCGCTTTTGGATAGGTAATTTCGGGAAGTTCCAGAGGGGGGGACCCTTTCGGGGTATCCTTTTCCTCTTCCGCCCGGGTATCCGGCAGGGAGAGGATGAGTGGCAACGCCGCGAAGAGGGCGAAACGGGATGTCTTTGTCATGTTGTCTGATCGGTTGAGAGTCTTGCTGGGCAGGGGAGTGGGAGGCTACCCTGGTTGCTTGAGTGGCTTCAGGTCGGGGAGGTCCTGAAGATGAAGGGTCCGTCGCAGTTGCTCGAGGGCTCGAGTCCGTGCACGGATGTCCTGTTCGCTCTGAATCATCTTCATTACCTTCAACATAAACTCAAAATCATTATCGTCGAGCCCCTGCTCGCCCTCTCCATTACCGCCCTCGCCACCTTGACCGGGTTCCTTCGGGGGATCGAGGATGTCCGCCCAGGCGCGGAGCTGCGCAGCCCACTTCTTGGCCGCGCTGATAGCCATGAAGGTGCGGTTGGCAGCAATCTTCTCCCTGGTTTCATCAAGGTGGGAATCGATATTGGATTCCCGCATCTCTTCGATGATCTGCTTGTGTTCTTCCTTTTGCGTTCGGGAGTAAAAGTGGCCCAGGTCCTCCTGGATCCAACGGACATCTGAAGCCGTTCGCCGCTGTTGCATGGCGAGTTCTCCAAGAATGCGTTGATCGACCGGGTCGAGCTCGTCGTAGGGTGTGCCGGCTATTGTGGTTTCTCCATTGTCGTCGATGGCGGCAATGAGAGTGTTTGCGATTCCGTCCTCCTCGGAGGCAGCCCGGCGCAACCGATTGACGAAGGTGCTGGCCTCGAAGTTTCTGTTGGCCTCATTAGCGCCTTCGATGGTTTTCTTGATCTTTTCCAGAACCTTCTCCTGCTGTTCGATTGCTTCCTGGAGATCCTTCTGGCTTTGCTCGGGTGTTGAGCTGGGATCCTGCGCCTCGTTGAGCTCCTGTTCAACCTTGGGCATGTCCTGCTGGCTGAGCTCCTGCATGTTCTGCATCGTCTGCGCCATCTTCTCCATGGTTTCGGAGTCGACCTCGCCATTTTTCAGAGCGTCACTGAGGAGTTTTTCCATGCGTTCGGAAAGCTCCGCCATCTTTTCGATATTCTCGGTCTCCTTGAGTTCCTGCTCGGCCAGTCGCTCCTGATTGGCGTCGTCCTGCAGATTCTCGGGGCCCTCCTGCTCGAGGCGCCGGTTTTCGTCAAAGTTGGTTTGCTCCCGGCGGGCCGCATCCTCGAGTTCACCGATGATGCGGTCGAAGTCGTTCTTGAGCAATTGAGCCTGCTCATCCTTGGTCAGGATGTGGAGGATGATCGGCTCCGAGTAGACCCGCCCCCGGCCAGGGAAATAGTCTTCTACGAACGCGCGGATGGCGAGTTGCTGCGGTTGGATGTCGAGGACGGAAGGGGAGAATTCCACGACGCCGGAGAGACGCCGTTGGTTGGGCCCTCCCTTCTCTAGAATCCGGCTTCCCAGGGAGGGGGTCTCGTCGGTGGGTTTTGTGAATTCTCCTACCCACTCGTAGCCGATGTGTTTTGCCCCGAAGTCATCCTCAGCCAGAATTTCGAAGCTGACCGTATCCTCCACAACGACAACGGTCTGACGTTCGATTCCCTGGATGTAGGCTAGGGGTTTCTGGTCCGGTAAGGGGTCGACCCGGATACGATGGCCGCCGACATCGGCGAGCCCGTCGGTATCGCGCCAGTTCAACTGGAGTTCGAGCGGCCAATCACTGAGAGCAATACGGGGCGAAATCATTCGCGGTCCCTCGATTGCGAGGGCCAAAACCTCGGGCGGGGGCGGTTGTTCCTCCTCGCCAAGGGCGGATCCTGCGTTGCCGGCGGTCTCGCCGTCCTCGCCGGCTGATTCCCCGGATGGATCGCCACTCGGTCCTTCGTTCTCGTCGTTCGAGGGAAGAAGTCCAAAGTCATCGAAGGAGTCACGTTCGGTGACCTTTGGCAGGCTACGCACGGTAAGGGTGCCGCTTTCGAGTTCCCGGTTCTCGAGGGTAGAGGCCTCAAGGGAGACATGGCTTCCCTCGACCACGTCGCCGGTGAGTGTCCCGACCCGGAGCTCTCGAATTTTATCTTCAAGTTGTAGATATTCAGGATAGCTGATTCTTGCCCGCACGGCCTGAAGCGCCGGGCGGGTCCGGGGGATGACCTCTACCGCGAGGCGCGCGTCCCCGATGCTGACCACCACGCGTCCACGTTCCGACTGTCCCGGAAAGAGGAAGTTGTAGGTCAGGTCATCCTGAAGGGGCGCAGACACCGGGTCCTGAATTCCGAAACGGGCGGTTCCGGTTCCGGGGCGCTGGTCGGAATCGGCGCTCAGGCTGAACGTCAGGGGGAAGGGCTCGTCGTAGGGGACGATGATTGTTTCGTCAAATTGGTCGAGTTTCGTGAAGGTATAGCGAGGCGTGTCGGAAAGAGGGAGGAGCCAACGCTTGAGGGCATTGAGACCTGGCTTGGGGACGAGGAGGAGGGCTGCGGCGGCGAGGGCGAAGGTTGCCAGGACGCCGAGCGACCAGCTCCGGTGGCGGGGATTTGGAAGCGCCCGTGCAAAGTTTCGCCCCTTCGCCTGGCGTGCGACCGCTTCCATGGCGGCGGCGCGGAGTTCGGGAGATAGTGCTTCCTTGCTCTCCTTCTGGTGTTGCAGTTCCACCACGCCGAGGAGGCGATCACCGAGTCTGGGAAACTGGCGGGCAATGAGGCGAGCGAGCTGTGCCTCGCGGCGGTGGCCGAACACCCATCGGTGGATCCAGTAGGGGGCGAAGAGAGTGAAGAGAGAGGTACCACTGACAAGAATGCCCAACCGGACGGCAGGCGGGGTGTCCACAATCCGGTCGAGGCCAAAGACCAGAAGATAAGAGAAGAGCAGCCCGAAGAAACCGGCGAGAATGGCTTCCGCGACCTTCACGCGCCACAGACGACCGCGAAAGGCGTGGAGCTGCCTTTGGAGGCTTTCGGGAATCGGTTCCCGCTCGGGCGGCTTGGTCGGAGGCTGGTCTGCTGGCATGTCTCGGGCAGGCTATGGAGAAGACTTACTTCCCCATGAGGGAAGTCTGTCAGACGGGTCACCTGCAATCCAGTTGGAAATTGCAGGCTTTAGGCTCAATGGGGACTTCAGGGTGCGGCAGGAAAGTTCTCTCCAGTGCAGCGAAGCACCGGGGCTCTTTTTGTTGTAAAATCAGTGCAGATATGGATTCACGGTGACTTCATGCCCTATCGTGGTGGTTGGGCCGTGGCCGGGAAGGACTTCGGTTGAGTGTGGGAGAGTGAGAAGCTGTTCCCGAATAGAGCGCAGGAGGAGGGGACCGTCCCCGTGAGGGAAATCGGTGCGCCCGAGTCCTCCATTCGCGAAAAGGGTGTCGCCGGCGAAAAGTTTTTGAAAAAGTGCCACGTGGAACACAAAAGAATCGGGGGAATGCCCCGGGACCGAGCGAACTTCGAATTCGAGTCCTGCGACCCGGAGGGGTGGGGCTTCGGGTTGCAGGATGTGATCGACCCGGAAGTTCTGCAATTCAACGGGGAGTCCCCAGGTCTCCAGCATATCAATCAACAGCAAGTCGCGGCTAAAGGGTGCGGAGGCGTGGACGGGGACGCCCGCCGAATTGAATTCTGGAACATCCTGGACATGGTCAAAATGTTGATGGGTTAATAACAGACCGGTCGGTATAATTCCTTTTTGTTCGCAGAACTTAAACATTCCCTCGGGCGCATCGATCGCCACGGCTCCTTCCTCGGTCGCAATCAGGTAGCCGTTGGTCTGGCAAAATCCCCCGCAGTGTGTGCTGATGACCATTCCTGCTGATCTTCGGGGTCGTGTTCGACTATATCAAGACCTCTCGGGGCCTAATATAATATATGTTAGGCGGTGATGGGACGGAGCGCTGTTGTTGCCGCGCCCTGCGAAGCGGGAGGCCTGAGGTTGCCGCCTTGTCTCCGTGCGCGCTGGATTTGGGCCGGCGCGGGCCTCGAGCGGGCGGTTGTTTTTCGCTGTTTTGATCCGTCGGCACGCTAGCGGGCGATGGATCACCAATCGGGCAGGCGCTGGTCCCACGAGGCTAGGAGGTGGGCCTGGGAGCAGGCGCTTGCGGAACGGGGAAGCCGGGGGAATCCGGGTTTTGGGAGTTCCGACTTTGAGAGGCAGGCCCGCCTTCTTACTTCTTCTGGTAGACCTCGTCGGGGTTGAAGGTGCGTTCCTCCACGAAATTCAGGCTGGCGGGTGCGCCGGGGGAAATAGTTCGGTAGAAACACGAGCGTCTGCCGGTATGGCAGGCACCTGCTCCCTGCTGGTCGACATACATGATGAGAGCGTCCTGATCACAGTCGGTGCGAATTTCGAGAACGGTCTGCGTGTGTCCCGATGTTGCGC
This sequence comes from uncultured Roseibacillus sp., assembly GCA_963935445.1. Lineage (GTDB taxonomy): Bacteria > Verrucomicrobiota > Verrucomicrobiia > Verrucomicrobiales > Akkermansiaceae > Roseibacillus_B. The sequence continues at coordinate 436 of CAWWCX010000271.1, read as the reverse complement.
CCTTGTGCCAGAGTTCTTTCCTACTGCGAGAATAGTAGACAGCCTCCCCGATCTGGAGGGTGCGAAGCAAAGCTTCTTCGTTCATCCACGCCAGCATCAGGGGTTCCCGGGTGTGGGCGTCAATCGCCATCGCGGGGATGAGTCCATTAGGGTCGAACTTGGGGCAGAATTCACCCGTTTCGTCCACCGAAGCCTGATGCTCGCGGGCAGCCAGGCTGATTTCGGTCATGTCTCGGGGGGATTCCTGCTCGCTCACGCGGGGACGATGCAGGTCAGGGCAAGAAAGCGAAAGGGCGAAATGGGCTGAAATGAGGGGTTGGAGGGAAGGATTCGGGGTTCATATTGATATTGCAGGAGGCGGGGGGATTCGCTGGATTGAGGCATGGGGTTGACCTGTCTCTTATACACATCTGACGCTGCCGACGATATGCAGTGT
>CAWWCX010000270.1:0-5846 GCA_963935445.1 uncultured Roseibacillus sp. | reverse complement strand
TTTTCTGTGCGGAAGCAGTGACACTCAGGACTGCTCCAAGAACGACAACGAATAGTTTATTTTTCATGGCTTCTGTTTGTTGGCATGACACCCGACTCTCCGTCCGGCTACCTGTGTAGAATCCGCCCAAGTCGACTCCATCGCAAAAATTGAATGGTGTCGTTACCGTCACTTAACGCGCCCTTGGGCAGATCAAAAGAGTTCGTCCCATGAAAAGAAAAACGGCCCCTCCTCGGAGGGGCCGCTTAGTCGTATGAGAAACAACTACATTAGAAAGCAGGCAACCTAGAAATAGGTCCGGAGAGCCAGCCACAAGGTAAGCGCATCCACGTCGCCACCAGCCGTGTCGAGGGTTTCCAACTCGATTCCGGTCATGATCTTGGCGTTGTGGCCACAGGCATAGTAATTCAGTCCAGCATAGATACTGTGATGCTGATCGCCACGGCCGCCGCCGACATCCGCATCATGGTTCCTCCTCAGGTAGCGGGAATTGGTCGCTATTCCCTCTGCCTCGTCTGCTCCCTGATAGGAGTAACGCACAACGGCCTCGATTTTATCGGTGAGGTCCCGGGACGCCATAGCCACGAGGCCCCAGAAATTCCCGCCTCGCTCACCTGCTCCGTCATCACCATTTTCTCCGAGGGTTCCCTGGAGGAGAATATCCCATCCGTTCTTCTCGGTGACGTAGGCTAACGCCACAGCCCATTCATAAAGGCCAACTTCGTTATCAGGCGTTCCGTGCGCGTCATTGTAGAGAAAGTCTGCAATAAGACTACCTCCGCTCTGAAGCTCCCAGCTGCCGTTTGCATAAAAGGCGAGACCATCTGTTTCGCCAGATAGCTCCGGAGTGTCCTCGGTGCTGAAGACTCCGAGCGTTCCTGAGAAATTATCTTTCGATTTCTCGAGAGTGATCCCGGAGAGCCGTGCAGGATAGACCTTGTTGGCTACCGCGGACCTCTCAACGGTCTTGATCTTCTTCGACGAAGTATGGACTTCATTGCTCATGGTCACCTTATGGCGTCCCACGCTGACGTTCACTCCATCAAACGCTCCACCGCCGAGAAGAGCCCCTGCATCAAAAGACAATAGCGCCACATCGAGGCTCTGATATCCGAAATCACGGGAGCCCCCCTTGGGCCTGCCATCTTTCACAAAGTTGGCATTCGCCTTAATTTTGAAGTGTTTGAGAAGCTGGACCTGCGTTCCGAATCGCAACCTGCGGAACTCATCAAAGGTCTCGGAGTCATCTACTCCGTTTACTCCATCGATGTCGGTCGACGCGAACTGCACCTGGGCTCGCCCGAAAAACTTGACGGCCTGGATCAGCATGGCGTCATCATTGGAATAAATCGGAGATCCAAGATCGTCGGTAAGAAGGCGGCACCAGTCAGGGCCGCCAGAGGGGGCTGCCTCGGCGGCGGGCTCCCCAGCCAACGCTGAGACTCCGGCTGCACTCAAGCCCAACAGGGACATCGCTAATATCTTGTTTTGTTTCATTTTGGTTCTTTTTGGAGCTAACTAGATCAAATGATACGTTTCTCTGTTGCCACATTTGATCCATCTCATGTGACAATATCGTAAGATTAGGGGAAGAGACCGTCACGTTTTATGGTAGGTCTTTCACCTGCGCGGTGCCTGCTCCCGGGCCGTTTCAACACACTGCGGATGACTGGTTTCTCTCTTGAGGAACGCCCTTTTCCTCTGTTCCCGACCAGAATTGACGATGCTCTGCGGCGCCGGAAGCCGTCGACGACCGGGTTGCCGGCATTGTCGACGAGCAGCAGTTCCGTGCCGTCGAGGGCGAAGTTGAAGTTATTGTAATGCAAGACCGCCCCCGGGAGAAACCCGAGGCTGCCCAGCCACGCGAATGACATGAGAAGCAGGCGATTCCGGACAGACATGAGAGTGGGGCGCGTCAGCGGCCACCGGAACCACCTACCTCACCTCTATCCGGTAAGAACCAGCCCTGAGGAGATTCAAGGTGATCTTCCCTCCCGTGGGTTCCATCATGAATCCCCCATCAAAACGCCGGTCCACGCCCGGGGCCGTACCATCGACCGTGATCCCGGCTCCCTCCCGGGCCGGGAGCCGCACCATGGCGGTGGTTTGTGCAGGTATCGTGCATTCATACAGGAGTCCCCCGTTCCCGTCCCGTTTCCAGTGAACCTCAATCCTTCCCCGACAGGACTCGTAGTGTGCTTTCACCCACGTCAACGCTTCCCCGGAATGTTCCGCTTTAGCCGCCGGAATGCGGGGCTCCAGCCGGATTCTCTGAAACCCGGGAAATACAGTGTCAATTCCCGCTACCATTGATATCAGCCATTCGCTGACCGCCCCGTAACTGTAATCCACCGCGGGGTCTTCAGGGCTCCTCGATTTCCCGGCCGGACCCCAGCTCCGGAGGGTGGTGGCGCCTTCCTCTATCCCGTATCCCCAGGAGGGAAACTTGGTCGATTGGACCAGCTTGAGAGCAGTGGCCTGATGGCCCGTAAAGGACAGCACCGGCAGGAGAGACTTCGTCCCAATGACCCCGGTGGTGATCCCACTATTCGTCTCATTCTCCTTCTCTCGGAGAAGCACGAGGAGATCCTCGATCACCTTGGGCTTGGAGGCTTTGGTCAGCAGACCGAAACGCAGGGCCAGAACGTGCGCAGTCTGGGACCTGACCTTCAGAGAGCCATCCGCATTGACATAGCTCTTACGGAACTCTTCCTGTAATTCAACAAAGGTCTTGTTGAACGTGAGGTGGTCGATCGGATTCCCCGCAACGCGGGACATCTCCCCCATCAGGCGGTAGTTGAGTGCCAGCATCGCAAGATCGATAACCCTCGGAGGAGTGACATCATTCTGATGAAGACGGTCACCCCACCCCGTTCCAAAGATGCGTCCGCGACCTGCCCGATGAGCATCGTAGCGGGCATTGAGATATTTCTTCATGGCAACCCAATGCTCCTTCACCACTTCTTCATCCCCGTACATCCACCAGTGATCGAAAACCGCCAGTATGCCGGCATCGGAGGCTCCTGCCCCATAGGCCATCCGGTCCGCCGAGTAGGGTGAGGGCGCATGTCTCCGGAAACGACCCAGCTTATCCCGCGCTCCGGACATTTCCTGAAACCACCTGCGAAAGAAGGCTGCGTTGTCCGCATGATAACAGGACGCCTTGGCAAAGAGATGCACCGCCCCGAGATCCCCCATCCGTTCATTCATGCGCTCCGAACTTGAAGGGAGGCCGATCCAGTTGGCCCGCTGCGTCCACACGCAGCTTTTGAAGATTTTGTTCAGTCGCTCACTGCTGGACTCGAAGCTGCTGGTAAGCGGGGTGTCGCTATGGATGACCAGCCCCTGCAAGAGGTCCGGTCCAGGCTTCCCGCTCAAGCCCTCAATTTCAGCGAAGCGAAAAGTATGCACCGTAAACCGGGGCGTCCAACTTTCGCCCCCTGCTGCTCCGCTGCAGATATAGGTATCGGTTGCCCTCGAGTCCCGTCCACGATTGCCATCGAAGTCCCCGGCCTGCACCCCATAGCGAAGGAGGAGCTTTTGTCCCTTCTTGACACTGCCTCCGGCCAACCGGAGGCGGATGTTGCCGGTAAAGTTCTGTCCGAAGTCGTAAAGATAGCATCCTGGCCGAGATGGACTGACGGAAACCGCCGCCCGCTCCCCGGTGATACGGACTGGCGGTGCTTGATCGCTTTCGATGCTTTGAGGCGGCGCGAACGTGAGGTCGACCTGACGCCTTCCTGCACGATCCTGGAAGAGTGCCCGGGTTGGCTTTCCGGTAGTAGCCGGCACGGCGGGCTCCCACTGCCCGTCGTCATATCCAGGCCTCGACCATCCCGTAAGTTGCCTTCTGGCATCGTAGCCCTCACCCATCAGGAGATCCGCCTCAAATTCCGGGCCGGACGTCACCTTCCAGGAAGGATCCGTCGTGACCAGGCTGGTTGTTCCATCTTCATACTCGAGATGCAGCTGTATTAACAGGGCTGGGGTTTTGCCGTAGAGGTTACGCCCCGTGCCATAGGGCCCGAATCCCTTCCGCCTTGCTGCTCCCAGGTAGCCCGCGTACCACCCGTCTGCCACGACCGCACCGAGACAGTTTTCGCCCTCGGCGATCTTCGAGGTCACGTCGTAACTCTGGTAATAAACCCGCCGGGAGTAATCACTCCAGCCTGGGGCCAGATAAGCATCTCCAACTTCCGCCCCGTTGAAATGGAGCTCGTAGATTCCCAATGCAGTGGCGTAGAGCTGTGCCCGCACGATCTTTTTTGCGGCCTGGAATGACTTCCGGTAGTAGCGCGGCGCTGGAAGATGAAGCTTCGCAGGATTGCGGTGGAGGGCAGATTCATCTCGGAAGGAGATCCATTGCGCCTTCCACGAGGCCTGTTCCAGGATTCCCATCGTGAAACGATGCGTCTCACTCCAGGGTGAGGCTCCGTCCACTTCATCCCACACCTGCACTTTCCAGAAGACCGTTTGCCCGGATTGGAGAGGCTTTCCGCTCTTGTAAAAGATGAGGTAATTGCTCGGACTCTTTTTCTTTCCCGTATCCCAGAGATCGCCTTCGTTCCTCTTCAAGATTGCCTCGGAGCTCGCCGCAAGGATCCGGTAGGCCATCTGGACCTTCCCCTTCTTCGCGGCCTTGAGTTTCCAGCTGAGGCGGGGGACCTCGACCTCGAGGCCCACCGGGTTGACCCGGTGCTCAACGGTGAGGTTCGTAGGAACGAGGTCCGCCGCGGAGAGCAGGGCTGAAAAGGCTAGACAGATTGTTGTCAGGGCGAGTGGGAGTCTCATGGACGGAGGATATTGGCAGTGCGCTGGATAGGGAACAGGAGGTTTCCATCCAGAGCAAGAACCTCCTTTTTCCGGTTCCGCGCAAGAGATCAGGGGAAACCGCTCCTGTCCGTTATAAAGAAAAAACCTGCCGGTCTTGCGACCGGCAGGTTAAAAAAACGACCTTGTTTGGTGCTAACGGAGTTAGCGCTTGCGGCGGACCAGGAGCGTCAGGCCAGCCAGACCAATGAGGAGGCTGCTGGAAGGCTCCGGGACCAGCACTGCAGTTCTCAACGCAGGGTTGTTGGCTGCAGGCGGAAGACCGCTGGGGTTGAAGGTGGCATCAAAGGACCCGAGCAGAACCTCGGAATTCTCGTTGATGATCGTGGTCGACAGGGTCGGCTCCGAATTGCCGAAGGTCCCTACCTTGAGAACCGCAGCTTCCGTGGAATCACTGAGGGAGCTCCCGTTTCCGAGAACAAGGTAGATGGGACTGCCTGAAAAGTCGTTAGGCGTGTTGAGCAGGACTCCGCCAGCACTCTGAACCGAGAAGGTCCCTGCGAAGGGAGCGGAGTTCAGCGGGCCTTCCGCTCCATCGAACAGCGTGAAGAGAGCGTCGATATCGGATCCGGAGACCGCGACGCCGAGACCGGCTTCGTCACTGATGCTTCCGATCGCGGCATAACCGCCATCGATTGCGTTTCCGGCATTGTCCACGATGGAACGCGTGGCGACGGGACCGTTGGTGTTGGTTACCGTGATACTGGCTCCGAATGCGGAGGCAGACATGGCGGCCAGAACCGCGGCTACTACGTGCTTCAATTTCATGTTAGTGGTGTTTGTGATAGTAAGGTTGAAGGGTCGGTCGGAAAAGTTCCTGGAGAGCGGGGAACCCGCCCTCCAGGGGAAACCTTTGTGCTTTAGAGATCCTCGTAGTATTCAGGAGGAGCGGCCAGAGCATTGAAGGGCCCTTGACCAGAATTCTGGTCGATGATGATCCCGGAGGTCAGCTCAACATCCGCGCCGGAGGCAAAGGTGTCTGCATTAAGCCATCCATCAAAGCCCGCGAGGGTCGA
>CAWWCX010000269.1:0-5853 GCA_963935445.1 uncultured Roseibacillus sp. | reverse complement strand
TGCGGGCACCATTTTTGAAGGTGAGGGAAACAACTCCGAACCCGGGGGCGATGGCAGCATTTGGGGCGACAAGAGATTCGAGAAGATAACGAGCGTCGTGACGTTTTCCGATCCCGGCAAGATTCGGGCCGGCCTCGCTCCCTTCCGTGTGGCCACTGTCGATGCGGTGACACCGTAAGCATTGCCCGGCCGGATGGCTACGGAAGAGGGCTTCCCCCCTGGCGGGACTTCCTCCTTCCAAGGCGGCCTGGTAATTGGCGACCGGATCGTCCTTGGGGAGTGAATCGCGGTATTCCTGAAGAGCGGCGGCAATGAGTGGATCGTCCTCCCGCTTTTCGGCGGTCTCGATCACTTCGAGAGCAACCGCGGGGTTGATCCTTCCTGCGGCAAGGTCGCGCAGGCCCGCTACAATGGTGGCACTTACCGACTCTTCCGGCATCGCGGCGAGCAGTGACCAGGCCGTTTGGGCGAGAGGTGTTTCCCCGGCTACCAATGATTCGCGAACCGGGAGTAATCCTTGCTCGGGGTATTTTAGCGCGAGGGTGCGGAGGGCATGACTGGCGTAGGCCGCGTCGGAGTCGGTTACCGCTTCGAGCAGGAGCGCCGGAAGGGTTTCGGGTTCTTTGGCGGTGAGAAGTTCGAGAGCACGTATCCGGGCGGAGCTGCCGAGATCCCGGACTCGTAGAAGGGATTCCAAGCCGGCCGAATTCAGGCTATCGGCACTGAGATCGTAGTGAGTCACAAGCCTGATCGTTTCTGCGAGAATATCCCCTTCGAGCTGCAGGAGCGGGCCAATTTCCTTCTCGAGCGTGGGCTTGATTTCGGCAAGGTCGCGGAGACCCAGTGGGTCATGGCGGCCGAGGGATTGGTCGGTAGTGGGAGGGTCTGTCCAGGCCGAGAGGAGCCGGAGGCCTTCGAGCCGTTCGTCTCGATTCAGAGACTCGTTGGCGGCAGCACGAAGCAGGCGGGCAGCGTTTTCTCTACCTCCCTCGCGGAAGGCGCTGTGCAGAAGCCTGCGCAGCATCATGCGGCTGAGTGGGCGGCCAGCCTGCCCCGGGGCGTATTCGTCAAGCAGGGCGGCAACAGCGGGACGGGCTTTCTCGATTGGCACATCATGGACTGCACGGATCGCCTCGTCGGAGACGTGGGGGGCCTTCTCATCGAAAAAGAAGCGAACCAGTTCCGGGGAACGGAGTCGCCTGAGTGCCACCACTGCGGCGAGGCGAATTGATTTGTTGGGGTGGGAAGCGAGGGCTGCAATCTGTTCCTCGCTCCCTGCCCCGAGGAGGCACATGACCCCAGCATGCCGGAGGTAGGGGTCTCGATCAGCGTTTTCAGCGAGGAGAACGAGAGCCGGGTTGAATGCATCCGGGGCGCGCAGGCGTGCCAAAGAAGCCGCCGCGAAGGCCCGGACCCGGGAAGAAGGGTCCTGCAGGGAGCTTATCAGGCGGCCGTGATCCTGCAGGGGGGACTCTCCCAGTGCGCGAGCTGCCTGGGACCGGAGTTCTTCGTCCGGATGCCCCAGAAGCTCAACGAGGCGGTCCCGGGAGGCCTCCGACTGGTTCCTTCGAGCTTTCACCCAGAGGCCCCACACACCATGCAAGGCGAGATGACGATTTTCGACCTGCTTCGTCGCATTGATGAAATAGGGAACGGCCTCAGGGCGATCAGCGAGAGCCAGTTGGGCCCGAAGGCGCACGCGGAAGTCGGCGTGCTTCATGAGCTCGAAAAGTTCACGAGGTGGGATCCGGTCGAAGGCCCTCCGGCCAAGGAGTTCGACAACTTCCCGGGTCTGCGGAGAGGAGAGGGAGTCTTCAGTAGAGAGGGTGTAGATGCGCCCCGCGGCGTGGGACTGCCAGCCCTTCACAAAGTCTGCGACGTAGAGTCGGCCATCGTATCCGAACTCCACGTCGGTCACTGCCGCGCCCCAGTTGAACTTGCGGGCATTCACCATCCTTAGTCCTGCTCCATCCGGTTCGACCCCGAATGCCCAGATACCGGAAGCTGCGGGCCCCCCGCGATAATCACAGATGAGGAAGGAGTCCCTGCAGTTTTCGGAAAATCCGGTTCCGGGTTGATAGGTCAGGCCGGAGGGTCCGGAGGTCAGGAGGTCAATTGGTGGAACGAGGAAGGCCGGCTGTCCCTCGTGATGCTTGTCCCATTGCCGTTCCTGCATCCACTGGTTGATCGGGCGCTTCGGATAACCGATTTCACGGTGGAACGTGTGCAGGTTCTGGTGATCAGTGCGCCACCCGCTGTCGGCCCCATCCACAATATAGACAACCCGCGCCTTGTCTCCCTGGTCGGAGTTATTGTCTACGCTGATGAGATTGCCCCACTGGTCGAAGGCAATCTCCTTCGGGTTGCGCAGGCCAGCATGGACGACCTCAAAATTGGTTCCGTCGGGGTCGAAGCGGAAAACTGTTCCCTGGTCCGTGTAGGAAAGTTTCCGGCCTTCTGCGGTTGTCACGTTCATGGCTCGATCGCCAATCGAGCCGTAAAGCCTGCCGTCGGGGCCGAGAGCGAAACCGTTCAGGTCATGCCCGGAAAGGGAAACTCGAAGTCCGAAACCGGAGAAAAGCTTCGTTCGCGCGTCCGCGACGCCGTCATTGTCTGTATCACGCAGGGACCAGATATGGGGAATACAGGCGAAGTAGACCTGCCCTGCGAGGGAGTAGATGCCCGCGGCGGTGCCATCGAGCAGGTCGTTGAATCCATCGGCATAGACGCTGCTCTGGTCGGCTTTTCCATCGCCATCGGTATCAGCGAGAACCCGGATGACCTCGGAAACCTCCTTCATCTTGGAGACGGGGTACTTCTCGTCCCACTTTTCATGCATCCTGCGCCGGTCTTCGGTGCTGAGGGCGGCGATATCGTCGGTAAGCCAGTAGCGGTGGTCCCGGTTATCCGGGATGCCGAACCTGAAACGGTGGGTTTCAGTGACGAAGACCCGGCCGGATTCGTCGATACACAGCGACGTGGGCGAGTAGAGCTGGTGCTGCTCATGAGTCGCGAAAATCTCGAGCCGGGACCCTTCGGGGATCGTGACCCCGGGCAGGGTGTCAGTGCCCACGAGTCCGGGCGTAAACGGTTTGCCCTCGCGGGTGGCCTCCGGAAATCGGGGCTTCGGATATTCAGAGAAGAGGATGTGGTCTGCGAGAATGAAACCGTTTTCCCCGGCCGTGGCATCGACAAGGCGCAGGCGCACCTGCGTCCCTTTCAGGTCCCGAAGGTCCCAGGTGCCCGGGCGAAGAATGGTGTCGCCCTGCCCGGTGGCCTCCCGTACGATCTGATCCCCAACGAGGAGCTGGATCGAGGTAAGGCCTTTCTGGCTTCCGCCTCCCACGAGGAAGCTGAGGTAAGGGTGCTCCACTGCGAAGGCCGGGGAGGTGAGTGAGCCCATCCCGGCCAAGCCATCGGCAAAGGAGCTTGCGAGGGATTCGTTGGCGTAGCCGCGGACCTTGTTTGCGTGTATGCCGTGCCCACCGGTCGTGGGCGCCTTTCCGAAGGCCGTTCCTGTTTCCTTCCAAGTCCCGAAGCCGTCTCCTTCAAAGGGCTCGAAGACCTTGTTGTCTGCGAGGAGGCAGGCAGAGATCGGAAGCGTGACGAGAACAATTCGCAGGATATTCATCGACAGGCTGAGGGTAGCAGCTGGATGCAGAACCGCAATGGGGAGCGAAGAATTAATTGTGGACTTGTCCGGTCTGCGACGGAACGAAAAATCGTATTTCTCCAGATTGGAGCTCGGTATCCTTGTACGACCCAGGAGCAGTCAGGAGGACTCCATCATGGCTTGAAGCTCCTGTTCGGAGAGGATGGTTACGCCGAGCTTGGCCGCCTTGTCGCGCTTTGATCCTCCGCCTTCTCCGGCCAGGAGGTAATCGGTATTCCGGGAGATTGAACCGGTGACCTTGCCCCCTCCCTGTTCAATGAGGGTCTTGAATTCACTCCTTCCGAGCGAAAGTGTTCCCGTGATGACAAAGGTTCGTCCTCTGAGAGGTTGCTCCCCGGCGGCGGCTTCGGAAGGTCTGGGCCCATAGTTGTCGGCGGCGGGTTCGAGCCCCAGTTCCCGGAACCGGTCCATGAAGTGGCGGCCGTGTGCGGATTGGAAGAAAGAGAGGAGATTCCGGGAAGCGACAGCTCCAATGTCCGGAGAAACCTGGTAATCGGCAATCTGGGCCTGAAGGCTGGTGATCTCATTCTTCAGTTCGTCGTGGCGTTTCTGCCGCTGTTCCTTCTCCCGGTCGCCGGCAGGGGGGTTACTCCTGTTCTTTGGAGAGATGTCCCTCCGCTCGTCATCCAGATCCGCGATTCGGCAGATTGTCCGGAGAACCTCGCTGGAGGCGAGCTCTGGGAGAGTCTTGTGGAGGCGACTCAGTTCCCGGGATGCAGATTCCCCGATCTGAGGAATGCCAATGGCGAAAATCCACCGGGAAAGCGGTTGCGAGGCTGGGGCGGCCTGGATGGAGTCTAGCAGAAGGCGGGCTTTCTTTTCCCCGAAGCGTCTTGGCTTGGAAACGTCGCCGGATTGGAGAGTGGCGGGATCGAGGAGCAGGCCGGCAAGTTGTTCATGCTCGAGGGTGAAGAGGTCGAGGGGAGAGGTGGCGATTCCGGATTCGACAAGTTTTACAGCCACGGACTCACCGAGTCCGTCGAGGTCAAGGGCCTTGCGCTGGGCGAAGTGGGTGAGAGCTGCTACCGCCTGCTTGGGGCAGAGTGGGTTTTCGCACCACCAGGTGATGACGGAGTGATTCCTCCCGTCGGTGTTTTCCCGCCGGGAGATCAGGGTGTCACAGGCAGGACATTTTCCCTGCAGATGGGCATGGATGGAGAAGGGTTGAGCCTGTGCAGGGCGTTTGTCTGCCACCACGCTGAGAACCTCGGGAATGATTTCTCCAGACTTGTGAACGAGAACCGTGTCGCCGATGCGGATATCCCGTTTGTGAATGAAGGACTCGTTGTGAAGGGTGGCCCGGGATACCGTCGTGCCGGACAGCCCCACTGGTTCAAGTTCGGCGACCGGAGTGAGAATGCCGCTCCGGCCCACCTGGATGGTGATCGCTCGCAGCCGGGTCGGTTTCTGCTCGGGAGGATACTTGAACGCAGCGGACCAGCGAGGGGCGCGGGCGGTGGTGCCGAGGGTGGCGCGATCAGGAATGGAGGCAACCTTGATGACCGCGCCGTCGGTCCCGTAGGGAAGCTCGTGGCGTTTTTCGTCCAGTTCATGGATGGCGGAGAGAAGCTCTTCGAGGTTGGAGACCGTCCAGAGGGGCTCATTGCTGGGGATTGAGCAACTCACGAGGAGTTCCCGGAAGGCTGATTCGTCAGCGAGATCGATTCCCTCCACGATGCCAAGACCATGGGCGATGAATGCGAGGGGGCGCCTCGCAACGGAGCGGGAGTCCAGTTGCTTGAGAGTTCCGGCCGTCGCGTTGCGTGGGTTGGCGAAGGTTGCGAGGCCCTCGTCCGAGCGTTCCCTGTTGAGCCGGGCGAAGGCTTCGTTCGGCATGAAAACCTCACCCCGCACCTCCAGGAGATCAGGCGCCGAGTCGGGCAGGTTGAGAGGGATGGTGGGAATTGTTCGGAGATTCGCCGTGATGTCATCTCCGTTCACCCCATCGCCCCGCGTCGCGCCACAGGCAAGGGAGCGATCCCGGTAGGTCAGGGAGGCCGCTACGCCATCGATCTTTGGTTCGACGGTTACGAGGATGGATTCGGCTCCGAGGTTCTTCTGCAGGCGCTGGTAAAAATCGGTGACCTCCTCATCGGAGAAGACATCGTCGATGGAAAGCATGGGAACGGTGTGACGCCTGTCTCTTATACACATCTGACGCTGCCGACGATATGCAGTGT
>CAWWCX010000268.1:0-5889 GCA_963935445.1 uncultured Roseibacillus sp. | reverse complement strand
CCCGCCCCCCCCCCCGCCCCCCCCGCCCCCCGCCCCGCCGGCCCCGCCGCCGCGCCCCCCCCCCGGCGGGACAGCCCTGCGTGACGGGTGCTGAATATCTCACGGGCGGCTGGGAAGGGGCGGAACCGCCGGCAAGGACCTCCTTTTGTATGGGCTTGTGTAACCGGGAAGGCCCACCGTTAAGGCATTCTGCGGCTCCGCATGCTCTTGAATTCCCTGCTTTGGGATGCCCTTGAGCTGCTGGCGGGGCGGGGTTGTTGGTGACGAAGAACGTTCAGGCCAGAGCGCATGAAATTCGGGTCCGGATGCGTAGATTGATGCCGTTCTGCCGAGGGGCAGCGGTTCGGCCGAACGGACAAACCGGGGCCTGCAAGGGAGCGGGCATAAAAAATTATTCACGACCTTGGCTGCGAAATGCTTGACGGAAACCCCTTAAATTCATGGGTTCGAGCTCGAAGTTTCATTCAAACTTAACTCATAGAAACAACATTCATGGCCCAAAAAGCAGCAACTAAGACGGAGATCCTCAACAACATCGCAGAAGCCACCGGCCTCGCCCGCAAGGACGTCGCCTCCGTGCTTGAGTCGTTGAATGGAGAGATCAGCAAGGGAGTGAGCAAAGGCGGCCCGGGACAGTTCACGATTCCCGGGTTGTGTAAGATCGTCGTTCAAGACAAGCCGGCTACCCCGGCCGCTACCCGTCCCAACCCGTTTAAGCCGGGTGAGATGATGGAGGTCAGTGCCAAGCCTGCGCGTCGGGTGATCAAGGTGCGCCCGCTCAAGAACCTGAAAGACATGGTTGCCTAGGCAGCTTCCTACTGACGAACTTTCCTGAACCGCGCCCTCCCCCGGGGGGGCGCGGTTTTCGTTTGGGAGAGTCCTGCTGCGGGTGGTGGTTTCTCCCTTGCCTCCCCCGGGTGATCCTCCGAGCCTCATCCCATGGCCGATCACAGCAACGTCGTCAGTATTCACCCTTATTTCCAGATCCGCGAGGGCAAGGAGGAGGAGGTGAAGGCCCTCCTCCCAGAGTTTGTTGCCAAGGTGGAGAAGGAGGAGGCCGCCCTTTACTATGATTTCACCCTGCACGGGAATGAGTTGTTCTGCCGGGAGGCTTATGTCGGGGCGGCCGGAGCTCTCGCGCACGTTGAGAATGTAGGACCCGAACTTGAGAAGCTCTTCACTTTGGCTGAGATCACCCGGATTGAGGTTCACGGGCCAGCAGATGAACTGGAAAAGCTGAAAGACCCTTTTGCCGAACTCAATCCGAGCTGGTGGGAGTATCGGTGTGGTCTTTCCCGTTAGGGCCCTTCCGCGCCAACGACCATGCAATTTCTCCTCTTGGTTCACCAGTTGTCTGACGGCAGGTCGGACGGCTTGGTGAAAGCGGCCACCGGATCGAGGTCATATGGAGACGCATCCGGGCCAGCAAGCCCACCCATGATTGGAGGTCATACAATATGAACGTCATTGCCCTGCAGTATGACATCGCCTGGGAAGACCGGGAGACCAACTTCGATATCGTGCGACGCCTTCTCACCAAGTCGACGGTTTCTCCAGGCTCCCTGATCGTTCTCCCGGAGATGTTCTCGACTGGTTTCAGCATGGACGTCGCCAAGGTGGCGGAGACCAAGAAAAGCGGGGTGGAGAAATTCCTCTCCTCCCTGGCGTGGCAGTACGAGAGTCACGTGATTGGAGGCCTGGTGAGCAAGGACGGTTCCTCAGGAATGGGACGCAATGAGGTCGCGGTCTATGACCCTTCCGGGCGGCCCGTGGCTCTTTATCAGAAAAACCATACGTTTTCCTACAACGATGAGTCGAATCACTACCAGCCGGGGGAAGGGCTCGCGATGTTCCGTTGGCATGATTTCACGGTGTGTCCGGTGATTTGCTACGACCTGCGTTTCCCGGAGCTCTTCCGGGAGGGGGTGCGCAACGGTGCCGATCTCTTTACCGTGAGCGCCAACTGGCCGGATGCGCGCCTGCGCCATTGGAAAACGCTTCTTGATGCCCGGGCCATTGAGAATCTCGCTTACGTGGTGGGAGTCAACCGGGTGGGGAGTGACCCCCGTTTCCGCTACTCGGGGGGATCACGTATTCTCAATCACCACGGAGTCGTGCTCGCCGAGGCGGGTGATTCCGAGGCCGTTCTTGCGTGCGATCTGGATCATGCCGAGATGCGTTCCTGGCGGAGGGAGTTTCCGGCCCTTGATGACATGAGGGGCTGAAGACCATGGAGTGAAGACAGGCGTGGTTGAGGCTGCCGTTGGCTGTTGAACGTGACGGGGCGCTTCCGGGGGGAGCATCCTGTCGCCCCTGAGGAGTCATGATATCGTCGTGTCCGGGGTGGGTTCGATCGACCCGGTTGCATGCGATCACTTCGCTCGGAGAGCAGTGCGTGTGCTGGGGCTTGAGCAGTTCGACCTCTCGCTCGAGCGAGTCTCCCATCACGGGTATCCCGACTCGATGAGAACCAAGGGCCTCCTGAACCGCTCAGAGGGCTGTTGTTCGTTATCTGCAGATAGTTGCGACACGCGTTAAGCTGGCGAGATGGTTTGAACGGTTGGCGCGCCACCACGTCGAACCGGCAGAAGCTTGGGCATGCTCATGAAATAGCCTGTTCAATCGTCTTCTGTCGCCCCTGAGTTCTCACGGGGGGCACTATTCACCGTCGAGTCCGTTTGGCACGCAATTCGCTTCTTGAGCACATCGCCGTCGAGACTGATGCGAGCGATGCTGTTCCGATCCCATGTAGCCGCCCGGGCTGCTCCAATGAATAACTGCGGGGGCAATCCACGCCTCCGAACCAGCAGGAAGGGGGTAACGTGCCCATGCTTATCGAACAGTTTCCCTGATGGTTTCAGGAGCAGACCGGCGCTCTTCCACGAGAGCCCAGTCCGGCTCGCAGCGATCATCGTCCCGGCATGTGATTCGAAAAACATGAGGTAACAGTCCTCGTGCCTCACCACATGAACGCCGCCTGCGTCGTTGCCACAAACAGGATTCCTGTCGTGCTTCGTCCAATGGAGCCCGTCCCCGGAGGTTGCATAGCCCACACTCCTTCTGGATGTCGGTGATTTTGGAGCGTTGGAATCAGGGGCGTTCGGTGGAAGGTCTTTGCGACCGTCGTACCACATCTTGAACTGTCCGTTTTCGAAAAGAACGGATGGCCGGCCGACAAGAAGCCCGTCCCACTCGCCGGGCTTGCCTGCCCTGAGTGCTGTTCCCTGTCGTTGCCACCTGATGCCATCCTCAGACGTGGCAACGTCAATGCGGTCGGTTACGCCGGTACCAGCGACCGTGTAGTACATGAAGTAGCGGCCTCTGATCCGCACCACGGATGGGTCATTGACATGATTGGCTGTCCTGTCCTCCAGAACGACGCCCTTCTTTTCCCATTGGAAGCCGTCCTTTGACTCGGCGTAGTGAATGCGGTCGTGACCGTCGCCTCCCAGCCCGCCGTACCACATCCGATACATGCCGTTCTCGATAAGGACATCCGGTGCGTAAACGTTCCCCTCCCCATGGGGACCGGTCTCGGACGCCTCCGTGCCACGGATAATCACTTCGATTGTGCTGGATTCAAGATCGCTCTCCCCGGACGCACGGTTAGCCACAACCGACGCATATATGGCCGCGAACAGGCACACATAGGGAGGGGACGTGGTGATATGGCAGAATCGTCGTGCCTTTGCTCGCATGGGGCCAAGCCTGCCGGGCTCTGGCTGCCTCGTCGAGAAATCAGGCCGCCCGCAGCAACTTCCTGAGCTCCGGGCTCCGGGCTGCCACGCCTGCCGCAAAAAGTTCTAACCGTGTACAATCACCCCGATTATGTTCCCTTGCTTCTCAGATCCTGCGAGCTGTGGGATGAACTGGATGCGAGTGTAGAGGTCAGTCGTTGGCAAAGGCAGATTTTTCGCCTGCCCAGGAGCTTCGAAGAGAATTCACGTGCACGCGGATTGAGGGGTTGCCCTGTTGTATTGCCTGCTGTCTATTTTTTGATTCCGTTCCGGAATGTCCATGGTTGCCCCCTGATGATCGCTTCCCTTCGATCGATGCTCTTCTGCAAGTCGTTGCTCGCCGGCTCCCTCGCTGGCGCCCCTGCAATCACGCTGGATCTCGCAGATCGACCTGCCGGGGTCATGCGAATTCTGGGGCATGGGCCGGAGAACGGCGGAAGCATGGGGGTGCCGGTGTGTGGAGGATTTGACTGTGATGGAGATGGCTACTGCGAAGCGGCCTTTGCCCAGTTTCGAGCCAGTCCGGCAGGCCGCCCCGGTGCGGGAGAGGTCACCGTGATCCTTGGGAATGGCACGATAGGAGGGACGCTGGATGCGGCTATTGACCAGGGAGGGCTGCTCCGGGTCATCGGGTTCCAGCCTTATGAGGCCACCGGGTCGGAAATCTGGATGGATGACCTGACCGGCGAGGGGCGAGGAGATCTCCTGATCGGTCGGCAGAACCATTCCCTGGAGTTTGAGCCCCCTGTGGAGCCTCGTGCGGGATGCGGGGCGCTCACCATCGTGGTGGGTTCGCCAGAGTGGCGCGCACAGGCGGCGAGAGGGACGCGGCTCGACCTGGGTTCTCCGCCCCCCGGGATCAAGCTGATCACCTTTGTGGGTCCGGGGAACTACGACCGGCTGGGGATCTGGTTCCGCACGGGCGATATCACGGGAGATGGAATTGCGGACCTGGTGGTCGGCGCCGACGAAGTGGATGCCGAGGGACGGGGCCTCGGACAGAACCAGGGAGCGGCTTTCGTCATCCGCGGGGGGGAACATCTCCTCGATTGTCCGGATACAGTCGACCTCGCCCGGTTGGGGCAGGCGGAGTTCCCGGCGGGTTTGCGTGGGCACGTGGCCCGCATCGACGCTCCGGCGGGGGCGGACCGGTTTCATCTCGGGGCCACCGTGCAAGTGGGCGATCTTGATGGCAATGGCCGTGCAGAGGTTCTTCTGGCGGCGACCCTCAACCGGGTCGGTGCCGGTCTCCGTCTTCCCGGGGCGCCCGCCGGGACGGGAGAATCGGCGGGTGGGGACCGGGATGGCACGGTTTACATCGTCTGGGACGAAAACTTTCCGCCCGGTCCCTGGCCTGACCATTATCGCTTTTCGGTGGATGCTCCCCTTCTTGGTCAATACACGAGTATCAATGGGGGGATGCAGGCCACCTCGTTTGGCGAGGAAATCCTCGCCGGGCAGGACTATTCCGGGGATGGATTTGCAGACTTGATGATCGGGGACCTGGCAGGGGACCCCTTCGACCGGAACAATGCCGGGCGTGCTTACGTGATTTACAATGTTGGTCACCTGCGCGGGCAGGTGATTAATCTCGACTCTCCTCCGGCCGGGTTCGTCCACACAGTTGTCAGTGGGGCAGTGCCACGTGCAATCGCAGGCGATACCGCGCTCCACGGAGACTTTGACGGAGATGGTTGCGCCGACCTGGCAATCGGGAGCCCGCATGATGAACCGGAAGGGCGCCCGGATGCGGGATCCATGCACGTGTTTTATGGTCAGGCCGGAGGATGGCCGGGAGTGATTGATCTGCTGCCGGCCAATTTGCCGGGTCCAGCCGAAATGCGAATTGCCCTTGTTCAGGGTGCCCATGGGAAGCAGGGCGAGGATATGGGCGATATCCTGTGTTACAGCGGGGCGGCGGGTGATTTCAACCGGGATGGGCGCCCGGATCTGATCGTTAATGAGATGGCAGGTAATGGCTCCGGTGCGGTGCGAGAGGATGTGGGCAACCTGCTGGTGATCGATGCAGTCGCCCTGCTTGACAGGCCAGAGCCAGCACTAGGGTTTTCTCCTCCGCGCCTTGCTGATTTCGGGGCGGTCCAGGTGGAGGGCTGTCTCTTATACACATCTGACGCTGCCGACGATATGCAGT
>CAWWCX010000267.1:0-5894 GCA_963935445.1 uncultured Roseibacillus sp. | reverse complement strand
GATCTAGTACGGTCTCGTGGGCTCGGAGATGTGTATAAGAGACAGTCAATACTGGGGACGGGCGGAGAAGGATTGAATTGGCTCTGCTGGGCGCTGATGGCAGCTAGCTCGGCACGCAGCTTTTTGATCTCCGCATCATCGCTCTTGCCGTTCATCTTGATGACGGAAAGGGTGACCGCTGCCGCGAGGAGCAGGGCGGTAGCTCCTAGGAGCGCCGTGATCATGTTCATGGGGGGAGCTTGGTCCACCAATGTGAAAAAGTCAAAAACGCAGCCGCAATCCCTGTAAACATGGGGCACGCGGGGCTTGCGGCGGTGGAGGTGCAGCGCTACAGGAAGGTCGATGAGCGCTCAGGAAAAGGGCTATAAAGACACGTTGTCTCTGCCGCAGACGACCTTCCCGATGCGGGGGGATCTCGTAAAAAATGAGCCAAAGCGCCTTGCCCAGTGGGAGGCCGATGATCTCTACGGAAGGATTCTGGCCCGGCGGCGGGCTGCGGGAGCTGCCAAGTTCATCCTGCACGACGGCCCGCCCTTTGCGAATGGGGACGTGCACATGGGAACTGCGCTCAACAAGGTCCTGAAGGACCTGGTGGTGAAATCGCGCACGATGGCAGGCTACGAGGTGCCCTTCATACCGGGGTGGGACTGTCACGGCCTGCCCATTGAGTTCAAGGTTGTCCAGGAGGCACGTGATGAAGAGCCCGCTGAGATCCGGAGGCGCTGCGAGGCGTTCGCCCGGGGATGGATTGACACACAAAGGGAGAGCTTTCGGCGCCTTGGAGTCTTCGGTGACTGGAACAATCCCTACCTGACCCTCGATCCCGGCTACGAAGCGGAGATCCTCCGGGTCTTTGCCAAACTGGTGGAGAGTGGTGCGGTCTACCAGAGCAAGAAACCGGTGCAGTGGTCCTACGGGGCGCATACGGCCCTGGCAGAGGCTGAGGTGGAATACAAGGAGAAGACAAGCCCGGCCATCTGGGTGAAGTTTGATTTTACGGAGACGTCCGAGGCAAGATTCCAGGAAGTGACCTCGGCGTGCTCGGAGGGGAGCCACAGCCTGGTCATCTGGACGACTACGCCATGGACGCTGCCGGCGAACCTGGCGGTGGCCCTGCACGAAAACTACGTTTATCTGGCCGGGCGTTTTGAAACCGAAGGCGGAGAAAGTCACCAGCTTGTGATCGCAAAAGAGTTGCTGGACGAGTTCACCGCCAAGACCGGATTTTCGCCGGCGGGGCCCCTGACCGAATTCAAGGGAGCAGCGGTCGAGGGGTTGGAGGTGAGGCATCCGTTTCTTGATCGCACCAGCAAGGTGATCCTCGCACCCTTCGTCACGACGGAAACGGGAACCGGCATGGTGCATATTGCGCCAGGGCATGGGGCGGACGATTATGTTGCGGGCCGGGACAACGGGCTTGGGGTGGTCTCACCGGTCGATGATGACGGCAAGTTCACCGAGGAGGTCGGATTGCCGGGCCTGGTCGGCAAGCATGTGTTTGAGAGCAATGAGGATATCATCAGCCTGTTGAGCTCGAAGGGAGTGCTTCTGGGCCGGGAGGATTACCGGCATGAATACCCGCACTGCTGGCGTTCCAAGACGCCGATCATCTTCCGTGCGGTGGAGCAGTTCTTCATTTCCCTGGAAGGTCTTCGGGGCACCGCTCTCGCGGAGATCGACAAGACCGAGTGGCTGCCGCACTGGGGCCGTAACCGGATCTACGGAACGGTTGAGTCGCGCCCCGACTGGTGCATCAGCCGCCAGCGGACCTGGGGGGTGCCGTTGCCCGTCTTTTTCTCACCAGAGGGCGAGGCCATTCTGGACGCTGGCCTTGCCCGCAGGGTGGCCGACCTTGTGGAGAGTGAGGGAACCAATATCTGGTTTGAGCTGGATGAGGCAGAGCTTGTAAGCCGGCTTGGCCTGCCCGAGGGGACCACCAAGTGCAGGGATACCCTCGATGTGTGGATCGATTCAGGCAGCAGTCACGTGGCGGTAATGGATCGTCATGGAGAGCTTCACAGTCCGGCGGATCTTTATCTCGAAGCCACCGACCAGCACCGTGGATGGTTCCAGAGTTCTCTCATGCTGAGTGTGGCTTACCGGGGATCTGCGCCCTACAGGACGGTGATGACTCACGGGTTCGTGGTGGACCAGGACAAGAAGGGCAAGCTTTCCAAAAGTGAGGCGGAGAAGGCCGGGAAGCCGATTGATGCCGCCCATTATTACAACAAGTACGGGGCCGACATCCTGAGGCTGTGGGTGAGCAGCGTGGACTGGCAGAACGAAGTGCCCTTTGGAGAGGACCTCTTCAAGCAGGTGGCCGAGCCCTACCGGCGGATCCGGAATACCCTGCGTATCCTCCTTGGGAACCTGCATGGATTCGATGCGTCCACCGATGCGGTGGACCCGGACGAGATGCCCCTCGTGGATCGTTGGATTCTCGAGCGTCTTCACGAGGTGGTGAGCGAGTGCCGTCGGGCCTATGAGGCCTATGAGTTCCGGAAGGTCTTCACGGTGATCAACCAGTTCTGCGCGCATGACCTCAGTGCGGTCTACATCGACCTCACCAAGGACCGGCTCTACTGTGATGCCGGTGATTCCCGGCGTCGCCTGGCGAGCCAGACGGCCATGAATGCCGTGGTGGAGGCCCTCGCCAAGCTGCTGGCTCCCATTCTGGCATATACTGCCGAGGAAGCCTGGGAGCATTCCGGGCGGGAGGGGAGCGTGCACGAGCAGGACTTTCCCGTCCCCGACGAACGGTTTGAGGGGAGAGAAGCGACTGGTGAGGTCGATCAGTTGCTTGAGTTGCGGGGGGTCATCCAGACTGCCATTGAAGCGCAGGTGCAGGCCAAGGCCTTCAACAAGAATAACGAGGCTGCGGTTGAACTGGCCCTTCCTGCCGGGCACCCCCTGCGGGACCACCTCAAGGATCGCGACTTTGCGACTGAGTTCTTCATCATCTCGGACCTCAAGCTGGTGGAGGGCCCCGAGGTGTCCGCCACGGCGAGGAAGACGGAATACCGCATGTGCCCGCGGTGCCGACGCTATGAGCCCCTGGAGGAGGAGTCAGGCCTGTGTGTCCGCTGTGGGGATGTCCTGCGAGGGGGGGGATCGTGAAGACCCTTCCGAGTCTGCTCCTCAAGCTGGTCCTGCCACTGTACCTGCTGGACCAGGTGACCAAGTGGCTGGTGGTGATCTGGTTCGCGCCTCCTGAGCCGGGATTTCATGCATCGAGGGAGTTCCACGTGGTTGTGGACGATTTTTTCAACATCGTACGGGTGCACAACCAGGGCGCGGCGTTCGGGCTCGGGAATGGGACGGCCTGGGCGCCCTTTGTCTTCTTCGTGATTGCAGTCATAGCTCTCAGTGCCCTGACCTATTTCTGGAAAAAAGGAGCCTTTGATACTGTCCTGCTCCGGTTCGCGGGGGGGCTTCTCGCGGCGGGCATTCTCGGTAATCTCACCGACCGGGTCCTGCAGGGCTTCTTTCTGCCCGCCTACAGGGAGGAGGGCTTCTTTACCCGGCTCTCTCATGGGTATGTGGTGGATTTCCTCGATTTCAAGATCGGGCTCTACGGCAAGCTGTTCCCTGCGACGGGTGGGCACTGGCCCTCGTTCAATGTGGCAGACTCCTGTATCTGCGTGGCAGCTTTCTTCCTGATTCTTTCAACGTTTCGCAGTGAAGCGCAGTCCAAGGGAAGCAAGGAGGGCTCCGGGGCCGAGGCATGAGGATTTGTTGTTCAGCATTACCATTCCTCCTGCCGGGAACTGGCCAGCCTCGTGAGGAAGAGCACAGGTTCTTACACCCTCGGATCGCAAGTCCGTTGTAACAATGGAGATTTGGAAAGCCATTATCGTTGGAATCGTTCAGGGGCTCTCGGAATTCCTGCCCATTTCGTCCTCGGGGCATATCGCCCTCACTCAGTTCCTGCTCGGGATGCGGGAACCCGGCGTGCCCCCTGCCCAGAACATTACCTTCGAACTCGTTGTTCACGTGGGGACTTTCCTCAGCGTGATCATCTATTTCCGCCAGCGGCTCTTGTCCCTGTTACTCAGCCTGTGGCAGAAGGAGCGCCGGGAGGAGCGGAGGATGATCCTCTGGCTTTTTATTGCGACGATTCCGGCCACGATTGCCTTTTTCAGCGCGAAAGACTTCTTCGAAGGATCCTACAACAATCCTGTTCTCGTGGGCGCTTGTCTGCTTGGAACGGGGGTGATCCTGCTCCTGCCCAAGCTGATCAAGCCACAGGAGCGGGAATTCGGCATGAAGCAGGCGGTCTCGATGGGCCTGGCGCAGGCTCTCGCCATCCTGCCGGGAATTTCCCGGAGTGGCTCGACCATCACCGCGGGCCTTCTTTCCGGCGCCCGGGCTGAAAAGGCGGCGGAGTTCTCCTTCCTGATGTTTTTGCCCGCCATCGGGGGAGGTATCCTGGTGAAGCTCAAGGATCTGCAGGCGGTAGCGCAGAGTGATGCCGCGGCGGCCTACCTGTGGGGCTTTCTGGCGGCCTTTTTCTCCGGCTTGTTTGCGGTCTATCTCGTGCTCCAGTTGATCAAGAGGGGAAAGTTCGAATACTTTGCGTATTACTGCTTTCTGGCAGGTACGGCAGCGATGATCTACTTCGGAGCGAGGTAGGAAGTTCACCAGAAAAGCATCTCCGACCCGTCCGGAGTGACTGGAAAATCGCCCAGGGGTTGGCAAAGTGTCGAAAGCGTACATAGTCGCCGCGGTCGCATGCTTGCCAAACGGATTATTCCCTGCCTCGACGTGACGGATGGTCGTGTGGTGAAGGGCGTCAATTTTGTCGACCTGCGGGATGCCGGAGACCCGGTGGACTGTGCGGTGGCTTACAATGAGCAGGAAGCGGACGAGATCGTCTTCCTCGATATCACGGCTTCCTCGGACGGGCGCGACACCATGGTGGAGGTTGTGCGCAGGACTGCCGAGCGCTGCTTTGTTCCCCTGACGGTTGGTGGAGGGATTCGTGAGGTGGAAGACATGCGGCGCATGCTCCTTGCTGGAGCGGACAAAATCGGGGTCAATACAGCTGCCATAAGGCGGCCAGAGGTTGTGGACGAGGGCGCGAATACCTTTGGCAGCCAGTGTATCGTGGTTGCCATCGACGCCAAGCGGCAGGGGCCCGGCAAGTGGGGCGTCTACACTCACGGGGGCCGCAACCCGGTGGAGGGCCTGGATGCGATCGAGTGGGCCCGGGAGGTTTACAACCGCGGGGCGGGGGAGATTCTGCTCACCAGCATGGATGCGGACGGCACAAAGGATGGATACGATATCGAGCTCACCCGGGCGGTGAGTGATGCAGTCGGCATCCCGGTGATTGCCAGTGGGGGATGCGGGACGCTCGACCATATGGTCGAGGTCCTGCGGGACGGGAATGCGGACGCGGTCCTGGCCGCGAGCATTTTTCACTTCGGGGAGTTTACCGTGCCCGAGACGAAGCACTATCTGGCATCCCAGGGGATTCCGGTCCGTCCGGAAGTGGGTGAGTAGGAGGCCGAGCCGAGCCTGATTCTGGAGCGGTGGCGCCGGCAAGAACTCGCCGTTGCATCACTTGGAGTAGATGCGCTGGACCCGGGGGGTGATACTGGTGAATACCTCCCAGGGAATCGTCCCGGCCTTGTGGGCGATCTCGCTGACGGGAATGTTGGGGCCGAACAGTTCCACTTCGTCGCCGGGGAGGCAACCGGGGTGGTCGGTAAGGTCAGCCATGACCTGGTCCATGGTCACGCGGCCGAGGAGGGGGACACGCCTGCCGCGGATGAAAACCTCGGGGCTATTGTTAGAAAGGGAGCGCGGGTAGCCGTCCCCGTATCCAATTCCGATCGTGCCTACCCTCGTAGGCCGGGTGGTGAGGAAGGTGCGCCCGTAGGAAATGCCGT
>CAWWCX010000266.1:0-5908 GCA_963935445.1 uncultured Roseibacillus sp. | reverse complement strand
TCCCCTCAGGAGGCGGCGGACCTCTCTGCCTGGCTGCACAGCCACCGGGGCGACCACACCCCGGGGGACCATCCCGCACTGGATCAGGACCTCATCAAACGCGGACGCACGCTTTTCCGCTCCCTCCGCTGTGCGTCCTGTCATGAATCCGCGGAGAACCCTCTCCCCGCGCCCCCTTCCATCCCGATCATCGACTGGGAGGCTGGCTGCCTCGCCCCGGAACCGGAGAAGGGAGCCGCCCACTTTGCTATCACGAGATCGCAGCAGGACGCTATCCGGGCCGCCGCCCGGTCAACGGCTCCTCCCAGCGCAGCCGAACACGTCGACCACTTCCTGACCCTCTACAATTGCTATGCCTGCCATGAGCGGAACGGCAAGGGTGGCCCCTCCGACTCTCTTCGTGCCTACTTCACCGCAACGGAACAGATGGCCGAGTCCTACGGCGACTTCGGCCTCCTGCCACCCAAACTCGACCATGTGGGGCGGAAGCTCACCAGGGGCTGGCTTCGTAAGATCCTCCTCCATGGGCACGGAGCCGTCCGCCCCTACCTCGCCACCCGCATGCCCCATTACGATATCCCAACCTCCGAGGTGGAAGCCTTCCTCGATCATCTCGAGCAGGCCGACCTGCGGAACCCTCCTCTCTCAATTGATGTGAGCGGACTCCTCGGCCACCAGCGGGGACACTACGGCCGCGATCTCATCGGAGAAAACGGGCTGAACTGCATCACCTGCCACGGCCTGAAGGAAAAACGCCCCCGGGGGGCCCCCAGCATCGACCTCACCCACACCGTAACGCGTCTCCGGCCCGCCTACTTCAAGGAACTGCTCCTCGATCCCCAGTCTGTCCAACCCGGCACCCTCATGCCTCCGCTTTTCCTGAACCGCCCAAAAGCTGAACAGGAAGTCGAGCAGCTCTGGACTTATCTCAAGGAACTTGACCAGCGTCGCCTCCCTGATGGCCTGCTCAACCGAGGCGACTTCGAACTGAAGCCCTCCGAAAGCGGAAGACCCATTATTCTGCGCACCTTCATGGAGCACGTCGGCACCCATGCGATCGCGGTTGGCTACCCGGAGGGCACCCACTTTGCCTTCGATGCCTACAGCGCCCGGTGGAGCCTCGTCTGGAAAGGGCGTTTCCTCGACGCCCTTTCCACCTGGGACGACCGCTACGCCACACCTGCCCGTCCACTGGGCCAGGAACTCTACCGCTTCCCGATCCAGAAATCCGGGCGAGAATTCCTCGGCTACCGGCTGCGCAATGACGGCATCCCGGTCTTCCGTTATAGAGAGAACGGGACCGAGATTGAGGACTGGGTCGAGATCCGACCCGGAGGAGCCATCCGCCGCGGACTACGCCGGAACGGCAAGGTCCAGCACCAGAACCTGCAACTCGAGGACGAACAGGCCCTCTTCCGCGATGCTGTTAAAAATTAACCTTATCCTCTTCGCTCTCTGTGCTTCGAGCACACTCGCCGCTCCACTTCGGCGCAGCCCCGCAGCCGCAGCTAAGCTTCAGGCCGAAATGGCGCGCGAAGCACGATACTACACCCTGGAATCCTTTCCCATTCCTGGAGATCTCAAACTGGAAGTCTCCGGCATGGCCACTCTCCCGGATGGCAGCCTCGCCCTTGCCATTCGGAAAGGTGAAATCTGGATTCTCGATCACCCGGGGCAGAGAGACCCAAGCTTGGAAAACACCCGCTTCCGACGGTTCGCAAGCGGACTCCACGAACCACTCGGCCTCGCCTGGCACAAAGGGGCTCTCTACACCACTCAACGCTCTGAGGTCACCCGCCTGCGCGATAACGACGCTGACGGGGTTGCCGACGAATATGAGACCATTGCCTCCGGCTGGGAGGTCAGTGGGAACTATCACGAATATGCCTTCGGTCCGGTCTTCGACCCCGGGGGTACCATGTGGATCACCCTCAACGCTACCATCGGCAAGCCCCCCCGCGGCAATGGATTCGATAACCGCACCCGCCTCCCCTGGCGTGGATGGTCCATGCGTCAGCAACCCGGCCAACCGCTCCAACCGGTCAGCGCCGGGTTGCGCTCGCCTTCCGGGCTTGGCGTCAACCACCTTGGCGACGTCTTCGCTACCGATCAACAGGGCAACTGGTTTGGAACCAACCCGCTGGTGCACCTCAAACCGGGCGTTTTCCACGGCCACGCTGATGCCCTTCCCGATACCCGGCGCCCGGATTCACCGGTCAAGCATCCCGGCCCCCTTCCCCACGGCCTGACTACCGCCGAGGCCATGAAAAAAATCCCCGGCTACACTCCGCCCGCGGTCTGGTTTCCCTACAACAAGGTTGGCGCCAGCCCGTGCGGGTTCAGCTGCAACCTCACCGGAGGAAAATTCGGACCGTTCGAGAACCAGCTCTTTGTCGGAGAGTTTACCTACGCTTTCCTGAGCCGCGTCTTCCTTGAAAAGGTGGACGGGGAATACCAGGGCGCATGCTTCCGCTTTCGAAGCGGCATGAAGAGCGCCGTCTTCCGCACCCACTTCCTTCCCGACGGATCACTCATGCTGGGTGAAACCAACCGCGGCTGGAACTCCCTCGGCACCCGCAGCTTCGCGCTTCAGCGTCTTCGCTGGACCGGTCGCCTGCCCTTTGAAATGAAGACAATCGAAGCCAGGCCAGATGGCTTTCTCATCCGTTTCACCCGGCGAATCGATACGGGAACCGCCACCCCCCGCATGATCCGGATGAAAAGCTACACCTACAGATACCAGCAGGCCTATGGGAGCCCCGAGGTTGATTCCCGGGAGATCAGGATTCACAAGGCCCTGCCCTCACCGGACGCCCTCTCCCTCCGGCTCGTCTGTGAAGACCTCCGTCCCGGCTACGTTCACGAAATCGACGCCAGCGGACTCCGGGACGAGGCAGGCGGCCCTCTTCTGCACTCGGACGGCTACTACACCCTCAACCGTATCCCGTCCAAATGAACCTCGCCCCCCGGTTCCTCAGATTCAGGCTTGGCTTCTTCACTCTTCTACATCCTCATAGCGGCAACCTTAGTATCAAGACCATGCGTAGCCTTTGCCTCCTCGCCATTCTCTCCTCCAGCCTCCTCGCAGAGGAAAAGGAACTCCCAGTCGTTTACCGGGAGGATTTCTCGAAGGACGCCAGCGCCTGGCTGACGACCGATGACAGCAAGTGGAAACTCACGAACGTCAACGGCAACCAGGTCTTCGAACTTCTCGGGGTCTCCCGCTATCGCCCGCCGTTCCGCAGCCCGCACAGCATCGCGCTGCTCAAGGACAGGATCGTCGGCTCCTTCGTTCTCACCGCCCGGATCCAGACCACCCAGACTTCACGGGGTCACCGCGACCTCTGCTTCTTCTTCAACTATCAGGACCCCGCCCACTTCTACTACCTGCATCTCGGGGAAAAACCGGACCCAAACTCAAGCCAGATCTTCATCGTCAATCAGGCTCCCCGGAAAAACCTGATCCTCTCGAAAAACGGCATCCCGTGGAAGAACGGCGAGTTTCACGACCTCAAGATCGTGAGGGACGTGGAGAGCGGAAAGATCGATGTCTACTTTGACGACATGGAAAAGCCCGTGAAGTCAGCCGTGGACAAGACCTTTACCTGGGGACAAATCGGGATCGGCTCCTTCGATGACAAGGGCTACTTCGACGACATCGTTTTGCGGGGGGTTGCGATCAAGAAGGGCAAACCGCAGGGGCGGCACCCGGAGGAATGATCCACGCTTGCTTCCCTCTCACCTCTGCGCTAACTCTCCGCCCAGTTGCTCGGTTAACTCAGTGGTAGAGTGCATCCTTCACACGGATGAAGTCACTGGTTCAAATCCAGTACCGAGCACCATCCCACGGGCTTTTCCTGTAGGGATAAGGAGTAGGTCACCTCATGATGTGAAAGCGCCCGTACTGGCGCACCACCTGCCCGGCCCTGGGACACCTGCAGACCCAAGTATTCAAGTGTCCGCAGTGCCCTGGCGAAAACAGGAGCCCGGATAGGCCCGTCTGCGCGGGGTTGCCATCCTGCCGCAAAATGGCCTCCGAATGACACAAAATGGCTCCCCAACACGCTCGTGCTAAAGGAGTCGGCATAGGTCGTGCTCAGATAGACGACTCGCCCCGCTGCGACCCATCCAAGAATTAACAAAGCCATGCAACAAGTCCCTTCCCCGCACCAAGCGCCCCTCCGGGCCACCTTCCTCACCCTCCTGCTTACAATCTTCGTAGCGGATCTGCACGGGGCCCCGGACGAAATCGTGCAGGAGGTCACCCTTGGCGAGGAAACCCTCACCATGCGACTCACCCGCGTCGACCTCCGCAGCCCCAACTTTGATTTCCGCATCCAGCAGGCCCAGGGTACCATCCGGCGCCTCAACGCAGTTCCTGAACGGTCCTATCTTGGATCGGTCGATGATCGACCCGGGGCCGTTTCCTGCGGAATCCAACTGGATGACGGAACCTTCAAGGGCGCGATCCTCTTTGCGCGCGGCACGACCTGGTATACGCAGGGGGCAAGTGTGAGCAGGAGGCAGGCATTGCCCTATGAAGGTTTCACCGCTTACCGCTTTCCTACCGACTCAACCGTTGCCCGGGGCCTCGGCGGGGTCGAGATGCACGGTTTCGATCTCGGGGTAGACCTGTCCAATGCCTACTACACCCAGATAGGAGCGCAGACCAACAGCGCCCTGGAACGAGTGGAATACACGGTCAACCTCATCCGGGCGATTTATATGAGAGACGCACTGATCCGCCCCTACCTGGGAAGGGTCGTCCTCAGGACAGAGGCATCCGTGGACCCCTACAACGGATCGTCAAACTGGTTCAACATGGCATCCCGGGCCCGGACCGAATGGAACAGCAACCAGTCCGACGCCCGACGCCAACTGGTGGCCGCAGTCGGTGGCGGAGGCTTCCGCAATGGGTGGTCCTGGATCGGTGCGGTGGCAACAAACAATGGATATTCTGCGGTCCAGAGTGGCCCCTACGGGGACTTTGACGATGCCCTGCGAAGACAGCTCGGATTCAACTGGAACAGCTCGGGAAATGCGGGAGGGAGCCCGGAAGGGCTTGGGATCATGGGAACTGACGGCCCAGCCCGCATGAGTGGCAGCGAAGCAGCCCGCATCCTCAATTATCGCAATAGCCGGGCCAGCGCAGGTGTTATCAGGAAAGAAGGCCGCTTCGGGGACGTCGAACTTCCCCCCTATGCGAGCATGGACACCCTCCGCTTCCAACGCTCCATGACCGGTTCCGTCCTCATCTCCGACAATCACCCCGTCCGGGTCATCGTCCCAACCCGGGATCTCGGTGACCGGTGGCACGGAGCGACGGAGCCCTACAACGACCGGACATGGACCCAGGGTGCCAATGGCGTCGGTTACGAGCGTAATACGAACAACAACAACATCACCTACAATCCCTTCATCAAGATCAACGTCAGCAGCCAGATGTCCAGTCGCACGAGCTGCTTCGTGCGCATCCCCTTCTCGGTGCAGCAGGAGGATCTCGATACATGGAACCGCATGATCCTTAAAATGCGTTACGATGACGGCTTTATCGCCTACCTGAATGGCAGGGAGGTTTCCAAAACCAACGCACCGGAAAACGCGAATCACCTTTCGTCAGCGACCACTACCACCTCTGACAACAGCGCCATTGTCTACCAGAACTTCAACATCAGTGAGCACCTCGATGCCCTGCAGCCGGGAGAAAACATCCTCGCCATCCACGGCCTGAATGAGAGCACGTCGAGCAGTGACTTCCTGATCCAGGCCAAGCTCCTCGCCGGAGTGGATTCCGGGGAGCCTTCCCCTCCAACAAGGGTGTCCCCGCTCGCCAATGATCATGATGCCAACGGGCAGCGTCTTGCCTGTCTCTTATACACATCTCCGAGCCCACGAGACCGTACTAGAT
>CAWWCX010000265.1:0-5934 GCA_963935445.1 uncultured Roseibacillus sp. | reverse complement strand
GGGCTCGGAGATGTGTATAAGAGACAGCCTTACCGTTCTGCCCCAGCTCAGGCGGGTGGTGGCAGCCTTCCTGCATGCGATCCCCGGGCTGGGTGGGGTGATGGCCGTGATGGCTGTTTTTTTCTACGTGGCAGCAGTATTGACCACATCGTTGTTTGCAGCGGATTTTCCGGACTGGTTTGGCAGTATTGGAAAAAGCCTCTATTCCCTTTTCCAGATCATGACCCTGGAGAGCTGGTCGATGGGAATCGTGCGGCCCGTCATGGATGTTCATCCCTGGGCCTGGGTGGTGTTCGTCCCCTTTATCATCATTGCCACGTTCACGATCCTGAATCTGTTCATCGGGGTGATTGTCTCGACCATGCAGGAGCTCTCACTACTTCCCGATTCGGATGAGCAGGACACCCTGGAGATTCTGGCGCGGATCGAAGACGATCTGGCAGCCCTTCGGAAGCGGGTGGAGGAAGGAAAAACCGTGGGCCGGCCGAAAGGCTGAAAAAAAAAGGCCGCCAGGGGCTGCTGATCCCCTGACGGCCGAGTTAGAGACCTCTGGCAGCCCGTATTGGCACAGGCTGGAGAATCTTTTAACTGCTGGTCACCCTTACATTAGAAGCCCCGATAACCGTAGGCTTCAGAATGTAAGACCTCCTCGAATATAATATGTTCGAATCTTTTTGTAATTTTTACAGTATTTTAAGCAAAGTGTTAACAATAAAAGACATACACATATCAAAACAAGGCCCTGCAGGCTATTTGAGCCTGAGAAGGGCCAGTGGAGCCCCGGTGTTGGGCAGAGATGCCGGCCCAAGGGTCCGCGATCCGTCGGGGATCAAGTCAGCAAAGGACCCCTTGACGGGAAGTGAGAAACGACCGCCCGGGGAAAATTCCCCGGGGAAGCAGACTCACAGGATTGTGGTTATCTCGGTCTTCACCGAGTTCGCGAGGAAACATTCCTCATGGGCCTTGTGGTGGAGCTCTTCAAGTTTCTCGGGAGACACCGTTATGCCCTCGGCCCAGACCGTCACGGGGTGGAGTTCGACCCGGCTCAGGACTGGTTTGCCGTTTTCTCCTTTCTCGAGGAAGCCGACCGCCGCATCCGTATAACTTTCCAGCGTGAGGTTCTGAAGGGAGGCAAAGGCGAGAAATGTCAGCATGTGACAACTCGAAAGGGAGGCTACGAAGGCCTGCTCGGGGTCGGGGACCTCCTCGGTGCCGAGGTAATCGGCAGCGGCGGATGCACGGAGGGTTACACCATGGCCAAAGTCGAGATCGTGATCGCGAGAATACTCCTTGTAGCCGAAGCCCTGGCCGTCGCGCTTCCAGTTGAGAGTGATCTGATGGGAGCTCATTTCCGGTAGGCAGTGAACACAGCACTGATAGGTTGTCTGTATACTGTTGCCTGCAGCCTGTATACCCTAATTCGGATTCAACTTCTGGTGGAATTGCTGCAAATGAGCGAGGAGGGGATTGAAGCGGGTCAGTTCTTCCCTGCTCTCTACCCTGCTGCTGGCGGCAAGGCGTTTGTCGATGAGGCGACGCAGGGATTCCAGGAGTGCGGGCTGCTTCCGGATCACCAGGTTGAGTTCGGCGGCCTTCTGCAGCGAGAAGATGTTCATGTTGCAGGAGCCGGTGAGCACGACCTTCTCGTCGAAGAGGAGAAGCTTGGCATGGATCATGGTTTCAGTGAGGTAGACCTCGATGCGGCCTAGCGAACGGAGATAAAGCTCGTGAACAGCCCAGTAATTGACGTCGTTCCCTATATTGGCCTCCTTCGAAAACAAGACCGTGACGCGCACGCCGCGTTCAGCTGCCGCAATCAGGGCATTGGCAAATTGGGGATCTCCAATATAGGCGACTTCAACGTAAATCGACTCCCGGGCCTCCCTGATGAGGGAAAGAACGGCGGGCTTGATCTCGAAGATGGACTCTCTGTCCCCGTAATGGACGTTGCAGAGAAAATCGAGAGAGCGCCGGGGATCGTAGGGTTCTTTCCCGCTCATCCGGGAACGGAGCCGCTGAACAATGGCGGGGCCCGTCAGGGCGAGCATGTAGTCGAAATAGTTCTGGTGGCGGTCCTCGATATTGATGCTGCCGGTGATGAGGAGTCGTTCGTCAAAGATGTAGTACTTGGTGTGGGTCTTGTTGATCCACTCGACGGTGACGTTGGGGTGTGCGAGGAGGCGCTCCCCGAGCTTCTGGTCATACGAATCCGTCACGAAAGTGTCGGGAAAACTGTATCCGATGAGTTTATAGGCGATCCGCTTGTAGAGGGCGACCTTCCGGGGAAAGAAGGGCTTGCGGTTCATCTCGATGACCTCGCACATGAGGGCTCCGAGATCCTTGATGATGTGGACCTTCACCCCCCGTTCGGCGGCCTCCAGCACAGCTTCGCCGATCCGGGTGCCTGTTTCGTCAGAGCGCCAGACATACATGAAGATCTCCACCCGTTCCCTGGCCCTGCCCAGCTCCCTGACCACTAGGTCAAAGGTGGGGTCGGCAGCCCGGTCCGGGGGGAAGGGGCCGGTGAGCGGAGGGTGGAGGAGTTTGATTTCTGTGTTCATCCGCCCTTGTGCTGCAACGGTGTGGATTCGGTATTTGGAAAAGAGGTGTTCAGGCCGGTGGGATGGAGTTCCTGATTATGAACGGGGATGATGCAATACTGAACACTAAAGTGAAGAGCGCGGGCCGGGGCCTGCCTTGCCGGCTTCGATCAGGAGGAGTTCCGGCTTTTCGGACCACTGGTTGATCCCACGGCTGCCCGGAAGGGTCGTGAAATGACCAAGGCAGGGAAGGCAGGGGAATTCCCGAAATTGAGATTTGAGATCCGGGGGGAAGCGGACCTACAGTTCGTCCGTCTATGGGACGTGCATTTGAATATCGACGAGCTGCGAAGGAGAAGCGGTGGGACAAGATGTCCAAGGTTTTTCCGAAGCTCGCGAGGACGATTACGATTGCGGCCAAGGAGGGTGGGTCTGATCCGGACAGCAACTCCAAGCTGCGTACCGCGATCCTGAACGCGAAGGCCCAGAACATGCCCAAGGACAATATCGAGACTGCTATCAAGCGGGCCGCGGGCAAGGACATGGCGGATATCTCGGAGATCAATTACGAGGCCAAGGGGCCGCACGGGGTGATGCTCTTCATCGAGACGGCTACCGACAACACCAACCGTACCATTACCAATGTCCGCACGCCCATCAACAAGGCGGGCGGCGAAATGCTTAACAGCGGGTCTTTGCAGTTTCTCTTCGACCGCAAGGCCGTCCTGCAATTCGAGTGCAGGGACGGACAGGACCTGGAAGAGATCGAGCTGGAGCTCATCGATCACGGTCTGGAGGAAATGGAGGAGAACGAGGGGACGGTGTTTATCTACGGTGATTTCACCAATTTCGGGTCGCTCTCCCAGGGGTGTGAGGAACTGGGAATTGAATTGAGCAAGGCCAGCCTGCAGCGAATTCCCAATAATCCCCAGCAGTTCAATGAGGGCCAGCTCGATGACATCGAGGCCCTGATCGACAAGCTGGAGGATGATGAAGACGTGCAGGCGGTCTACACCAATGTGGCCTAGGGAAGGCCGGGCGAAGCGAGGGATGAGAGGAGGAGTCCGGCTCAGGCCGGATGAACGGTATAGCCGCCGGACGGTTCGTCGGCCTCAAGTCGCAACAGGCCGTTTTCCTCGGCCTCAAGAAGGACCTCATTGAAGGACCGGAAGCCGTGGGCGCGTTCGTTGAAGCCCGGATTCCGACGCTTGAGTGCCTGCTTGATCATGGAGCCCCAGATGGCTTCGTCGCTGTCCCGTTCCTGGAGAAGAGCCTCGAAGGTGTCGGCGACCTGGTCGAGGGCTTCTTCCGTGGTGGGACCATCGGAGGTCTTTCTCCGGGTAGTCTTCTTCGCCGTGGCCTTGCGAGCGGTCTTCTTCCGGGCGGCCTTCTTGGTGGGGGACTTGCGGACGAGATCATCATAGTAGATGAACTCGTCACAATTCTTGATGAAGAGATCGGAACTGGAGTTCTTCACGCCGATTCCGATTACGGTCTTGGCATTTTCACGGAGCTTGCTGACGAGAGGAGAAAAATCGGAGTCGCCGGAAACAATGACAAAGGTGTCCACGTGACCCTTGGTGTAACAGAGGTCGAGGGCATCGACCACCATGCGGATGTCCGCGGAGTTCTTGCCTGACTGCCGGAAATGCGGGATCTCAATCAGTTCGAAGGCGGCATCATGCAGGTCCCGCTTGAATTCCTTGAAGCGTGAGAAATCGCAGTAAGCCTTTTTCAGGACGATGTGGCCCTTGAGAAAGAGGCGCTCGAGGACCTTGGCAATTGAAAAGGTGGGATAACGGGCGTCACGGGCACCAATGGCGATGTTCTCCAGATCGAGGAACACGGCCATGGTGGCGTTGGGTGCTTTCTGGGATGTGCTGATGAACCAAGATTAGGGAGAAAGGGCCCGCAGAGCAAGCCGTGAGCGTTCAGGAGGAGCGCCTGCAGCTAGTTCCTCCGGGGCTTCCTGCGGTCGTAGTTGATGCCGAGATCATTGCTACGGACAGCCTTCAACCTGGTGGCCAGTCGCTGCTGGAAGGCCCGCACTGTCCCGCGGTGGGAAGGGTCGTCAGCAAGGTTGGTGAACTGTCCGGGGTCCCTGTTCATGTCGAACAGTTCCCGTCCTCCGCGGGCATCCTCCCCATACTGCAGGTAAGCCCACTTCCGGTTACGCAGGAGAAATCCCCTGCGCATGGGAGCGACGCAGAATGCCTCTTCCCGGACTTCGTGTTCCGGCTCCTCGAGCATCCTTGAAATGTCCTTGCCCTGCAGGCGGGAGGGAACCTCGAGGCCGCAGAGAGCCGCGGTGGTGGGGTAGAGGTCGAGGAGTTCCACGAAAGAGTGGCACACCGCAGGCTTGCGGCCCGGAACGCAGATGATGAGGGGGACCCCGGCAGACTCATCCCGCAGGCTGACCTTGGCCCAGAAGTCGTGTTCCCCCAGGTGAAAGCCATGGTCGCTGGTGAAGACGATGATGGTCCGGTTGGTGAGACCGGTTTCATCCAGAGCGTCGAGGACCTTGCCGACCTGGGCATCCAGGTAGGAGACCGAGGCGTAGTATCCTCCGAGAGCCTTCTTCTGCCGCCGCAGGTCCATTTTCATGTTCTCACTGGTGCAGTAATTGATTCCCGCCTTGGGAATGTCCTCCCAGTCTCCCTCGCGCTTGGGAGGAAGCGTCAGCCTGCTGTAGGGCTTGAAGGGAGCGAAATAGGATCGCGGGGCGACAAAGGGGACATGCGGGCGGACAAAGCCAACTCCCAGCCAGAAGGGTTTCTCTCCAAGACGATGCAGGAGCTTCACGGCCTGTTCCGCGGTCTTCCCATCGGAATGCACGAGGTCGTCGCCGTCCGCCTCGACCACCACGAAGGTATTGCCGCCGACGGGAGGTTTTTTCCCATCGGGATTGTTCTGGAGAGTCTCCCCGTCACCCGGGGCCCGCCATTCCGGGCCCGGGCTATTGAAGCGTTCGTGCCAGGAACGGGAGTCGTCGGCGCCATCCCCTCCACTCTCGACACCACCGGGAACACCCATGTGATAGATCTTGCTTACCCGCGCGGTGTGGTAGCCGTTGTTCATGAAATGCTGTGGCCAGGTCGCGCGATCACCGATGCGCGGCCGGGGGCTTTTGTAGCCGAGTTCCCCGGTGGCATGGGGGTAGTAGCCCGAGAGGAAAGAGGCCCGGGAAGGTCCACAGTAGGTTCCCTGGCAGTAGGCGCGGGTAAATCGCGTGCCCCGCGCGGCAAGACGGTCGATGTTGGGCGTGGAGCAGATCTTGTTCCCGTAACAGGAGAGCGCGGTGTAGGTCAGGTCGTCGGAGATGAGGAAGAGGACGTTGTACCTGGTGGGGCCTGTCTCTTATACACATCTCCGAGCCCACGAGACCGTACTAGAT
>CAWWCX010000264.1:0-5935 GCA_963935445.1 uncultured Roseibacillus sp. | reverse complement strand
AACGACCAGATCTTCGAAGTCGCCAGCACAATCATGACCAACTGCGCGCTTGTCCTGGGAGGGCTCCCAGACGGCTACCGGCTTTCACGCACACCAGTGGCACTGCGGAACGTGCATCACTTCCTTGAACAGGCAACCCCGGCAGCGACAGTGCCCTCAGCACGCGTCGCCTGAAGGCTCGCGCAACGGACCCCGGACCGGGACCAGGGAATCACGACCGGAAGATCCACCACGATGGTTCGGGGCGACTCCCCTCCCTACCAGTTTTTTATATCATCCGGGGTGTCGGACTTACCGTCCGGACCAAGCGACCAGAGATCGTAGGAGTTATTGGGATTCTCCATGGACGGATCCCCGGGCAGGCGTCTGTAACGCCATGCATTACCCCAAGGGTCGACGACCTTGACCGGAACCTCTCTCCCCTCCTTATCGATCCACTTCTGTGGATTGGTATTTGGGTCAAGATCCGCAATGTAGGGACTGAAGCCGTCATCAGGGCGTCCATCCATGGCACCATCATCAGCAGTTCCCGCAATGCCATCCGCCCCGATACCATCCCCATACAGCATCCGGTAGATGATGATACCGGTCTTGTCTTCCTCCTCCGGGAGAAGTCCTCCCACATCAGCGGAGTATTCTTCGATCTTCAGACTGAACAGGTTCAACTGCGTCCTGGCCCGGTCTACCGCGGCCTTTCTTTGCACAAATCCAGTAACCCCGATCACCAAGCCCGAGAGAATCGCAATAATTGTAACAACGACCAGAAGCTCCACGAGGCTGAATCCCCGTAAAGAACTTGGGCTCTTGCCTTTAGATCCGTTTGTAATCACGTCCGGTCGTCTCCTACTGGTTTTGCATTCCCTTGATGATGTTAATCAGAGGTAGGAACAATGCAAATACAATTGCGCCTACGACCAGGGCCAGGAACACGATCATGATAGGTTCCAGCACCGAGGTAAGGGCCGTCACGGCGTTGTCGACTTCATCGTCATAGACGTCTGCAATCTTCAACAGCATCTCGGGCAATTGACCGGTTTCCTCTCCCACGTCCACCATACTGATGACCATCGACGGGAAGACGTTGCAGGCCTGAAGGGGCTGCACGATGGATTCCCCCTCCTTGACCGATTCATGCACCTTGGAAACGGCCTCCGAGATCACCACATTCCCTGCAGTTTCCCTGGTGATATTCAGGGCCTGCAGAATGGGCACACCGGAGGTGACCAGCGTTCCCAGGGTCCTCGCAAACCTGGATACCGCGCTCTTGCGCTGAATATCTCCAAAGAGAGGCATCTTGAGCTTCAGTGTGTCGATGACCCTGCGTCCACCCTTGGTGCGGCCCCAGAACTGGAAGATAAGCCAGACTCCGACCACCCCGCCGAGAAGCCATACGGCATTGGGTAGAATGAATTTATTGGCCATCATGAATTCCGAGAACCCGAAGACTACCTGCGAAATCTTGGGAAGCTCCGCCCCTGACATGTCCGCGAACATCTCCTTGAACTTCGGAACGATGAAGAGCATCAGAAAGCTCATGATCGCAACCGCAAT
Source organism: uncultured Roseibacillus sp. (assembly GCA_963935445.1). Taxonomy (GTDB): domain Bacteria; phylum Verrucomicrobiota; class Verrucomicrobiia; order Verrucomicrobiales; family Akkermansiaceae; genus Roseibacillus_B. The sequence goes on along the minus strand of CAWWCX010000264.1, from coordinate 4,384 downwards.
GAACATCACGATCACGGGGTAGACCATCGCCGCCACGATCTTGTTCTTCAATTTGTGGGCCTTTTCCTGATATTCCGCGAGACGGGTAAGAACCACTTCAAGCACCCCGCCAAGCTCACCAGCTTTCACCATGTTTACGTAGAGCTTGTTGAAGATGCGCGGGTGCTGCGCCAGGCTTTCCGAGAAGGTGGATCCGCCCTGCACCGAATCAGCAAGTGAGTTGATCGTCCCACGCAGGACCGGGTTAGGCTCCTGCTTGCCGAGGACCGTCAGGCCCCTCAGGAGAGGAAGTCCGGAATCAATGAGGGTTGCAAGCTGCCTCGTAAAGATCATCAGGATCTTTGGTTTGACCCGTCCGCCCGCCTTGCCCTTGGCCTTCTTCTTGCCGCGCGCCTTCGCCGCGGCCTTCTTGCCTGCCGCACTGAGCTTCCCCTTGCCTTCCTGAATCACCTGGGTCGGGTAAAGTCCCTGCGTCCGCAGTTGCGCTACGGCATCGGCTTCGGAGCCGGCCTGAACCGTTCCGGTGGTCTGATCGCCCTTGGCGTCCAGCGCGATATACTGAAAGTTGGCCATGTGAGTGGTTTTCTAGGGTTTTACTGCAAGATTGGAAATTCTAATTGATGGGCCGGTTCAGCCCTAGGTGTATTTAAGCACTTCCTCGATGGTGGTGATGCCCTCGTAGATATTGCGAAGACCGTCTTCCCGCAGGGTGGTCATTCCAAGTTCAATGGCCTTCTGTTTGAGTGCCACCGTGGGCGCGCGGTCCGTGATCATTTCCCGGATCGGATCCGAGACGCTCAGGAGTTCGAAGAGTCCGCGTCGGCCCCGGAGACCGGTCTGGCCACACAGGTCGCAACCCCTTCCAGTATAGAAGTGCTTGTCCCCGAGTTCGTGGGCAGAGAGACCCAGTTGGTTCAAAATGGACTCATTGGGCTCGTAGCTGTCCCGGCAGTCCTTGCAGATGGTTCGGACCAGCCGCTGCGCGAGCACCCCCTCCAGGGACGCGGCCACCAGAAACGGCTCGGTGCCCATGTCAACCAGACGGGTCACAGAGCCTGCCGCATCGTTGGTGTGCAGGGTGGAAAGGACAAGGTGTCCCGTGAGGGAGGCCTGAATCGCAATTTGAGCTGTCTCAAGGTCACGAATCTCGCCCACCAGAATCTTATCGGGGTCCTGGCGCAGGAATGCGCGGAGAATTCGCGCGAAGCTGAGCTCGATGGCATCATTGACGGGCACCTGAATAATGCCGTCGATATCATACTCCACCGGGTCCTCAGCGGTGAGAAGCTTGGTATCAATCGTGTTGATCTGCTTGAGGGCCGCGTAGAGCGTCGTCGTCTTGCCCGCCCCGGTCGGCCCGGTCACCACGAAGATCCCATTGGGCTTCTTGATCGTGGTGTTGACGTAATCCTCCACATGAGGAGGCAGTCCGAGGACATCGAGGGAGAGATTCACGTTCGAGCGATCGAGCACCCGAAGCACAACACTCTCCCCGTAGGAGGTCGGCAGGGATGACACCCGGAGATCAACCTGCTGGTCACCGATTTGCTTCACGATCCGGCCATCCTGGGGAACCCGGCGTTCCGCGATGTTCATGTTCGACATCACCTTCACACGGGAAATGATGGACAGCGCGAGGTGAACCGGCGGTGGCGCCATTTCGTAAAGGGCTCCATCAACCCGGTAGCGGATCTTGAAATCGGACTCAAACGGCTCGAAATGAATGTCGGAGGCCCGCTCCTTGATGGCCTGGTAAATGACGAGGTCGACATAGCGCACGATAGGCGCGGAATTGGCCTCCTCCGCCAGCTCCTGCTCCGAAAGCTCCTTCCCGTCGTGCTCCAGCTCCCCGAGCAATTCAGCCATCGCAGCGCCCTCGTCTGCACCACCACCGTAGGCCTCGTTGATCTTTTTCTCCACGACGTGGGTGGGTGCGATCACCACCTTGATTTCCCGGCCCAGTGCAAAGCGCAGGTCCTCGGGCGTCTGTGGGTTCATCGGGTCCAGAAGCGCTACCGTGATACCCTCCGCGTCAAAGTTGATGGGTAGGGCTCCATGCAGGCGCGCCATGGGAGCAGGAATGACAGCGAGTAATTCCTCAGGGGGGACGAACTCACTCAGGTCGACCAGGTCAGCGCCCAGTTCCTGGGCTATGATTCCCCACATGTCCTCCCGGGACTGCACGACCTGGAAGTCACTGAGAATGTCTCCCACGTCCTTCCCACTGGCCTCGATCTCGTGGAGCATATCATCCGCCAGCGAGGAATCGATCATCCCCCGGTTGACGAAAATGTCCATGACGTTGCGATTGTCCATATCCGTGTAAACGTTGGGCTTAAGATTAATCCGCGTCCGACATCGTCACTGAGATGACTTCCGAGGCCGAGCTGATCCCGGCAAGAACCTTGCGGATACCGTCTTCCCGCAACGTCCGCATCCCAAGTTCGCGCGCCCGACGTCTCAGCTGCGGCGTACTGAGGTTCTCGTTGATGAGGTGGCGCACCTCGTCGTCGACCTTGAAGATTTCAAAGATCCCCTGCCGCCCCCGGTAGCCTGTATCCCGGCAACTTTCGCAGCCAACCGGTCCCATGATGTTGCTGTCCGCCAGTTGGGACTGATCAAGGCGCAGCATACGCATTTCGTTATCAGTCAACTCCGCCGGTCCCTTGCACTCCTTGCAGAGCGCACGCACCAACCGCTGCGCCATGATTGCCCGGACTGCTGAAGCGATCAGGAAACGCTGCACCCCGATATCTGCCAGGCGGGCCACCGCACTGGGAGCGTCATTCGTGTGAAGGGTCGAAAAGACCAGGTGTCCGGTCAGGGACGCATTGATCGCGATATTTGCAGTTTCCACATCCCGGATCTCGCCGACCATGATAATGTTCGGAGCCTGTCGCAGCATGGCCCTCAGGGCCGCCGCAAACGTCATCCCGATATCCGTCTTGACCATCACCTGGTTGATTCCCGCCAGCTGGTACTCGATGGGGTCCTCCACCGTGATGATTTTACGGTCGGGCTTGTTGATGTAGTTGAGGCAGGCGTAGAGCGTGGTCGTCTTTCCGGACCCCGTCGGCCCGGTCACCAGAATGATCCCGTCCGGAAGCCCCATCAGGCCGCGCATGACCTGTTCATCATCGGTGAAGAATCCGAGCTCGGGCAGTCCGAGGAGCAGAGAGGACTTGTCGAGAATTCGCATCACGATGCTCTCCCCGTGGTTACTCGGCACCGTGGAGACCCGGAGATCCACCTCCTTGCCTCCGATCCGCATCTGGATCCGTCCGTCCTGGGGCATCCGCTTCTCCGCGATGCTCATCGTCCCGCTCATCACCTTGATCCTCGCCACGATGGCGGGCAGCAAACGCTTCGGATGATTGTCCACCTCGACAAGGCGCCCATCGACCCGGAAACGGATCCGCAGAATCGTTTCGAGCGGCTCAATATGAATGTCAGAAGCCCGCGTCCGGAAGGCTTCCAGCAACATGTTGGAGACCATCTTGATAATGGGCGCATCATTGGCATCCGCCTCTTCAACTTCGCCCTCGGTAATAACCGTGAACGATGTGCCCGAGTCTTCCAATTCCGATTCCACCCCATAGTTGTCGTGCAGGACCTTGGATATGCCTGAGGGCGTGGCAGCCATGAAGGTGACTTCCCGGCCGATCACGTGAGGCAGGCTATCGAGCACCTCAAAGTCCAGGGCGTCAGCCACCGCCACCGTCATGTAGGTGCCGTCGTCCTGAAGGGGCACGGCCTGGAACCGCTGGGCGACCTCCACCTCCATCGATTGGAATAACGCCTCCGTGAAAGGATACTGTGCCACGTCGACGTAATCGGTACCGGCGCTGGCGGCGATTGTCTGAGCCACCTTCTCCTCGGTCACGTCCCCGACGGCGACCAACAGGTCGACCACGCCCTGGTTGGCACTCACACCTTCGCGTGCTTTTTCGATCTCTTCAGGGGTGACTACGCCCCCCTCAACTAACAGCTCGCTGAGATAATCTTGGTTGGAATACACGATCAGGGAAATCGGTGGGTAGAGCTCCCGGCAGGACGGAGCGGGGGCAAGATGCTCAAGCGGCCCCCTATTGGCAATCCCGGAATTACCCCTGCGAGAAGCCCCTGCCCCTCCCGTAAACCTCTTCGACCAGGGACTCCTGCAGCTCCTCCATCTCCTCCCGTTCCTCGGCCGTGAGGTCATCGTACCCGGCCAGGTGGAGGAGTCCATGGACCAGGTAGAGGACCATTTCCCGCTCACAGGACGCACCAAAAGCCGAGGCTTGGCGCTCGGCGGTCTCGACACTGATCAGGATCTCCCCTTCCTCACCATAGGGAAAGGTGATCACATCCGTCGGAGTCGGATTGTCCATGAATTGTGCATGCA
>CAWWCX010000263.1:0-5942 GCA_963935445.1 uncultured Roseibacillus sp. | reverse complement strand
CCGTGTCAATCTCGCAACGATTCCCCTGGAGCGATTCACCTCCCAGTGCTCCGCAGTGTCCCCACCGAGTCGCCTGCCCCGTCCCTCCCACCGTCACATCTCCAGACGGCCCCCGAGCGGTCGCACCGCCATGCGCCCCAGAGTCGCCGCGTGAGGAGCAGATACCTCTCCCCGCCTCTGCAGCCCTCCGGGGTCGAGGGGACCAGTCGGCCTACCAGCCGAAAACGAGCGGCGGGGCGACAATCTTCACCTTGCCTCCCTCGTTGTTCTCGGTTTCTTCAATGGCAGTCACCACCTCCCCTTCAAACTCGAGCACGATCTTGCCCAGTTCTTCCTTGGTGGTGTGGGAATACTGGCGGAAGACACGCCCAGTCAGCGGGTCACGCACGGTCTGGTAGTGGTCCTGCTCCTCATACTGGATGAACTCCCAGACCCCGGTCTTTCCCTTGATGGTCTGGCGCACCTTGGTCTTGGTCGGCTTGCCCAGGGAGGCGCTCACCTCTTCCACGGACATTCCAATCGCGACCTCATGCCGGGCAATCAAGTCGCGCACGACCTTCTGCCTCTCATAGACCTTCTTGAAATTCTCCACGAAGTCCCTGTCCTTCGAACCGAGCGCTTTGGGAGACACCCAGCCGGACACACCACCGTGCGTCGCGGTCCCGCGGATCTTGTAGGCCTTCCCCGTCAGTCCGATGAGGGTGACCTTGGTATCGACCTTGAGCACCCCCAGCTTGCGTCCGCCTTTCTTGGTCGCGTAGACCGTCGCAGGCTTGAGGACCAGGAGCTCAATCTTCTTGTCGGTAAACTCCTCCGTGTAGACGACATCAGGATCGCTATTGAGCAGCGAGGACTTCTCCCGGAGATCAGCGAAGGTCAGCGACGGCAGGCAAAGCAAAAGGGCGCAGACGAGCATGGTGGACGCTGAAATCGCTTTCATGGTGGTATCAGGGTAGGGTCAGGGCCTCCAAAGGAAAGCCCCTTTTCGCTAGGACGCCTCTCCCTCCCGGGGTATTCAGAATTTTCATCCCCAGTCCGCACCCCGTCGCCTGCCAGAGGAGAATCACCGCACCGCTCCCCTCAACCCGGCATGGTTTTGACCTCGCCTCCTTGTCTCCTCTCCCATTCAAAAATCCAAACTATTCAGTCGGGGAATGGTTTTCATCGGCAATCTCCTGAACGAGCCTATAGTTCCGCCGCAAGCTATGCAGGGACCGATCTCCAAGAAGCTGTTTCAAACTGCCAAGACCATCATTCCCGGAGGTGTGAATTCCCCCGTCCGGGCCTTCCGCAATGTCGACGGAGAGCCTTTTTTCGTCCGACGGGCGAAGGGCAGCCGCATCGAGGACGTGGATGGACGCTCTCTTATTGACTATATCGGCAGCTGGGGGCCTGCCATTCTCGGACACGCCCCCACGGTCCTGACCAACACAGTGCATGAGGTTGCCAAGGACGGGCTGTCCTTCGGAATTCCCAATCCCTTCGAGGTCGAAATGGCCAGGGTGGTCTGTGAATGGGTCCCCTCGGTCGAGAAAGTACGCATGGTCAACTCGGGAACAGAGGCCACCATGTCCGCCGTCAGGCTGGCCCGGGGGTTCACCGGCCGCGACAAGATCATCAAGTTCGAGGGGCACTATCACGGACACGTCGACTCCCTCCTCGTCGCAGCCGGGTCAGGGGCCCTGACCCACGGCGAGCCGGACTCTGCCGGCATCCCCCGGTCCTTCGCGGCGGAAACCATCACCCTGCCCTTCAATCTTCCCGCACCGGTGGAAGAGGCTTTCGACCAGGTAGGCGACCAGATCGCGGCCGTGATCCTTGAGCCCTACCCCGCCAATGCCGGATTCGTTCTACCTCGCGAAGGCTATCTTCAGCTTCTGCGCGAGCTGACGGCGAAATACGGCGCTCTCCTCATTTTCGATGAAGTCATGACCGGCTTTCGCCTTTCCCGGGGCGGTGTGCAGGAATTGACCGGGATCACTCCGGATCTCTGCGCCATGGGCAAGGTCATCGGGGGAGGGCTCCCCGTTGGCGCCTTCGGCGGTCGCGCCGACATCATGGACCACCTCGCTCCGGACGGTCCGGTCTATCAGGCCGGTACGCTCTCGGGCAATCCGGTTGCCATGGCCGCGGGCCTCGCCCAGCTCGCGGAACTCGAGAAACACGATGGCTATCGACGGCTGGAGTCCATCGGACAGCGCTTCGAAGAGGGCGTGCGCCGAATTATCGCGCAAAAATCCCTCCCCTACCGCTTCAACCGGGTGGGCTCGATGTGGTGCCTCTACTTCGGGGATTCCGAGATCATCAATGTCGACTCGGTACAGAAAGGGGACTTCGAGGCCTTCAGGAAATTCTTCTGGGCCTGCCTCGAACGCGGGGTCTATGTCGCTCCCAGCCCCTACGAGACCGGATTCCTCTCCCTCGCCCACTCCGAGTCCGACATTGACGAAACCCTCGAAGTGTTTGCGGAGGTCCTGTAGCTGTTCGCGACCTCCTGCTCCCAAGGAAAAGGCCCCGCCCAAACGGGGCCCGAACGTTCCTCTAATCCCTGCCCGCCACGCCTCAGGCGAGCGCGGCCAACTTCCCCTGAAGCACTTCCACGGTCACTCCCTTGGTGCCGATCATCGTCTCCACTACTTCCCCGCCCTTGAAGAAGGCAATGGTAGGAAGAGACTGGATATTGTAGGTGCGGGCAAGATCCTGCTGGGAATCCACATCGACCTTGCCCACCTTCGCCGTTCCTTCCGTCGCGGTAGCCACGGCGTCCACGAGAGGCCCGATCATCTTGCAGGGACCACACCACTCGGCCCAGAAATCAACGAGCACCGGTTGCTCCGCCTGCAGCACTTCCGCGTCAAAATTTTCACTGGTGAATTGAAGAGCCATGGCCGGACTATGGTTACAAAAAGGGCCGCGTCAAGCGCAGTGCCACCAACCGCCCAAGAGAACCGGTTTACGGAAGAGAGCGGGTGCCCTGAAAACAAAAAGGGGCGGTCGCACCGCCCCTGAGGTTTTACATCAACGATCCCGCTTCCCGGCCTAGGAAGGGAGATTGGATGTCATGATCGCTAACACAAGAACGATCACCGCGATGAGGGTGGTAATGATGGGAAAAGCCATGACGATTTCTATTCAACGAGTGCGTTCCAACCGGATCCATTCGGACCACCATTGACGGGATCATCCTCGGTCACCCACTGATTCGTGGTCATGAGCTGCAGGCCGAGCACGGCCAAGGCGATGATGAAGGCTACGAGGGAAAGGACTCCAGCCACAGTGTCAGACTTCTCGCTGCCCTCTTCGGCAGCGGTCTGGATCGTGGCCGCCTGAGTCGCGCCGAGCGCGGTCGGGGCACCCAGCGCCTGAGTCGCCGAGCCGAGCTGCACGGTGGCCTTGGGCAACTCCTGGGTAGTGCCTGCATCACCGCCGGCAGTAAGCGGCTGTGTCTTGAGAGGGGTGGTCTTGGGTGCACTGGTGGCACCTGGCGCCGTGAGCTGCACGGTAGGAGCGGGAGCGGCAGGTTTTGGAGCCGCAGCCTTGGGAGCCCCCGATGCGGGCTTCAACGGGATGGTGGGCGCCGGGGCCGGCGGCTTTGGAGCAGCCGGGGCCGAAGGAGCAGCAGAGCCTTCTGCACTGGCATCGTCCCCGTCAGCCTTCAGCGTCACACGCACCGTCTCCTTCTTCGGTTCTGGTGGCGTGGGAGCTTGCTTGTCGTCTTCACTCATAGCGAAATCAAATTGGATAGTGGGTGCACACGGCGCACTCCGCGCCGCGGCTGGATTTAAGGAAAGCTCGCCACGAGGTGTCAAACCCGCAAGCGCAAAAATAGGCAGTTCGGGCACCTCCTGGAGCCCCAAAGGAGGGATTTGGCCCCATTTTAACCCGTTTGAGGGGAACGGCGCCAAAATCCTGGAAGCAGGAATTTTTGGATCGCGTGAGGGACCCGGTGGCCGTTAGCTACCTCCTCACCACTTGCATGAGTCCGCTCTTTCCCCCATCGGATCCGCGATTTTCCGCCCGCCGCACGTTTTTGAAGCAGTCGGCAATCACCTCCGGCTTCCTCGGTTTGGGGCTTTACCTGAAAGCTGACCGAAAGGGCGAACACGCAAAACGGGTGATTGCTCCCTATGGTCCTCTCATTCCGGACAAGGACAAGCTCCTCGATCTTCCCGCGGGCTTCACCTACCAGGTAATTTCGAAGCGGGGCGGGACAATGAGTGACGGCCTGCGCGTCCCGGGGATGTTCGACGACATGGCGGCCTTTCCCGGCGAGGATGGCCGTATCGTCATCGTCCGCAATCATGAGCTCGCCCTCAACCAGTCGAGCCTTGGTGCCTTTCCCCGTAATCGCCTTCCCGCTTCCGTGAACCGGGCCCTCGTCTACGATGCCGGCGAGGGCGAAGAGCCTCCTCAGTTCGGCGGCACGACGACCATCGTCTACGACCCAGCGACCGGGAAGACCGAAAAGGAGTTTCTCTCCCTCGCGGGAAGCCACCGCAATTGCTCGGGCGGGGCCATGCCCTGGGGATCATGGATCACCTGCGAGGAAACCTTCGATCTCACATCAGACCGTCGGGCCCGCATGCACGGTTACTGCTTCGAGGTCAAGGCCGACCCCGAACTGGGACTCCAGAAGGCCATTCCCTTGAAAGCACTGGGGCGCTTCTGCCACGAAGCCGTGGCCTACGACCCGGAGGACGGCAGCCTCTACCTGACGGAGGACCGGGGCGATGGTCTGCTCTACCGGTTTGTCCCGGAACGGGAGAGAGACTTCAGCTCCGGAAGGCTCTACGCCCTCGCCATCCGCAGCATCAAGTCCGCCGATCTGCGCAACAACCAGTCCAAAAAGGGAAGGCACATCGCCGAGGGTCAACGCCTCTCCATTCACTGGATCGAAATCGATGATCCATCCGCGCCCAAGGACGACCTCAGGGTGAGAGGATTCAAGAAGGGCGCAGCCCGCTTTGCCCGGGGGGAGGGAATCTTCTACGACAAGGGTTCCCTCTTCCTCTGCTGCACCGATGGCGGCCCGAGCAGGCGGGGCCAGGTTTTCCGTATCATTCCAGAAGGCACCAAGGATGCGGGGCCGCAGATCGAACTCTTCCTCGAATCCGGAGAAAGTGATCTCCTCACCAGTGGGGACAACCTCTGTGTCGCTCCCAACGGGGACCTCATTATCTGCGAGGACCTCATCGATCCCTTCAAGAGAAAGCAGTTCCAGCATCTGCGGGGTGTGACCCCCGATGGGAAGATCTTCACCCTCGCCCGCAATCCCGATGGAGCGAACAAATATGAGTTCTGCGGCTCCACCTTTTCCCCGGACGGAAGCATCCTGTTCGTGAACATCCAGACTCTCGATCACACCTTCGCGATCAAGGGTCCCTGGCGGTCCTAGGTCACGGCCCACCCCGGCACCCGGAACATCTCTTTCCGGATGGATAGGACACAGGATTCAGGCTTGTGCCTGACCTGCCCGCTGGACTGAATATCAGCCGCTGAACACTGACGAGGGTACAGACCCGGGCTCCAGGCTCGAAGCGCACTTCGGCTTTTCCTCCTTCCGGGCCGGACAACGCGAGATTGTCGACATCCTCCTTGCCGGCCGACCCGCCCTAGCCATTTTTCCGACCGGCGGCGGCAAGTCCCTCTGTTACCAGCTTCCCGCGATCCTGCTGGACGGGCTGACCCTCGTGGTTTCGCCGCTCATCGCCTTGATGAAGGACCAGGTCGACGGACTGGTCGCCCGCGGCATTTCCGCAGCACGCCTCGACTCCTCCCTCTCCTCGGAAGAAGTGCACGCCATCTACGGCCGGATGCGCTCCGGGGAATTGAAAATCCTTTATGTCGCACCAGAGCGTCTCGCCAATGAGAACTTCCGGCGGCGCCTTGGAGAGTGCAGGGTCTCCCTTCTCGCCATCGACGAAGCCCACTGCATCTCGGAG
>CAWWCX010000262.1:0-5943 GCA_963935445.1 uncultured Roseibacillus sp. | reverse complement strand
CTAGTACGGTCTCGTGGGCTCGGAGATGTGTATAAGAGACAGAGCAGATTCAGGTCCTCTGGGTTAATCCCGGGAATGTGGAGCGCATCATCAACAACGGAGACGACACTCCGAGCGGAGGCGATGGAACCCATTTCGGCCAGGTGGCGGCAGGCGCTCCTCCGGTGGACCGGGAGTTCATCATCCGGAACACCAGCGCCGCCCCTCTCCAGCTCAGGGCCTTTCAGCGACTGGGTAATCACCCCGGCAACTTCACGGTGATCAACCCCCCGGCCCTGCTTATCCCGGGCAATCAGCAGACCACGATGACAGTGCGCTTCATCCCGCCCGCTACCGGAGGCCTCCGCACGGCGACGATCCGCATCCTGAGCACCTCCTCACAAGACACCGATTTTCTCTTCGACATCGCGGGCGAACTCATCCTCCCCGCCCCGAATATCGAGATCGTCGGAAACGACCTCGTCATTACCGATGGCTCCGTCCTTCCCGGGGTGGAGAATCTTACCGACTTCGAAACACGCAACCTTGGAGACCCTCCCCGCCTGCACCGGTTCACCATCAGAAACACGGGGGCGATCACCCTGCGTATCAGCAGTGTCGGCATCACCGGCCTGAACAGTGACCAGTATGAAGTTGCCAGCAACCCTGCCACCTTTATTGCTGCGGGAGCCGAGAGCTCGTTTGAGATCGCCTTCAACCCCACTCGCAAGGGAGTCCACCGGGCCACCGTGAATGTGAACAGCAACGATCCGACACCAACCGAGACCACCTACAGCTTTGTAGTGCGTGGCACCGGACAGGCGTTTCTTCCCGCCCTCGTCCTGAGCGGTAATGGAATGGAGATTCTCGCTGGCGACGACACTCCTTCGCCCAGCGACCACACAAGGTTTACGAATACCGACGTGCAGTCCACCTCCGCTCGAAACTTTGTCCTGCGCAACCCGGGGGAAGGGCCTCTTGAAATTACGAGCGTTCAGCTCCTTGGCGCCCACGCTTCGGAATTCACGGCAACCCAGCTTCCCGGACCCTCCCTCCCTCCGGGGGGAGAAGGCTCCCTCCGCATCAATTTTCAACCCCGGGCGCAGGGAGCCCGCTTCGCTACCCTGCGAATCATCAGCAACGACCCGGATTCCCCCGTATTCGACGTGGCTCTCGAGGGAAGCGGGGGACGCTTCAAGCTTCTCGGGATTGACCTCGACGGCAACGACACTCTCATTGAATTCAACAGCAACCCAGCCCCCGGGACCTACATCTACGACATCTTTCACTCCACCAACATGGAGAACTGGTTGAAGGTGGGCTCCCTCCTCTCCAATCCGGGGGAGACCCGGCAATTCCGGCACCGCAACTCCACCGCAGCGCACAGGGGCTTCTGGCGCATCGAGGAACGCCGCCTCGATTAGGAGGAGTCAAGCCCCGCACCCTGCAAGCTCAACCACTCCTTCGAGCAGTCCGACATGACACCGGACGCGGCGATGGAGTGAAAACTCCGAGGGGGTCTCAAAGGTGAACGCTGCCCGGGCACCGTTCAGGAAGAGGAGAATCGATTCCGGCATCCCACCGATCTCGCGCGCAAGCCCGGCCAACCCCCGACTCCGTCTGATCACCCCGTTCTCTGGGCGTCTTCCCTCCACTCCTCCCGCGTGACGTGGAATGATGCCCTCCACCCTCTCGAGAAGAGCTTCCCCGCTCTGTTCTCCACGGCGCGCCAACTCGTAGAGATAGATTCCATTGGCATCAAAGTCCTCATGTAAACTCACCGCCACGGCAAAATCACGGCCCGAGATAAACTCAAGGATCGCTCCGATCGGTGCCACCCCCGGACGGTCAAAACACCGGTTGAGGTCGCATCCCTTCCGGTCTTCCCTCCGGTTTTCGGACAGGCCCCAAGGATTAATGCAGGGAAGCACCACGACGGGGTTCTCCCGAAGCACCTCCACGTTTTCCTCCGCCCAGTGCACGAGCCCCTGCACCGCTGCCGGCTCGTCACCGTGGATCCCGGCACTCAGGTAGAGACCCGCCCCGGCAATCCGACGCCGGTTGCACAATCCAATCACCGGATACGGTCCCTCTTCGGACAGGTTCACGAGCCGGAGGTTTGCCTCCCGGGCCACCCCCCGCCACCGCTTCAGGAGAGCATGCACCTCGTGGCTGCGGTGATTGGCCATATATGCCTGTTCGTCGAAGTCCACCTTCACCGCTTGGCATAGCAGGACGGCTTCGTCGATCCCAATGGAACCAAATTCATGGGCAGGCGCTCCCCGCCCCTGACCCTGCACCGGACCTGAGATTCCCCCATGCGCATGACGGCCTCCTTTTCTTGCCAAGAATTCTTCATCGCCTAGCTTTTCCCTATTGTCATGACCGCTCCCAGACTCACCCTCCTGCTCACCTTGTCCACCACCATCGTCTGCTTCCTCGCAGCCAGCGACTGCCTCCTTGCCCAGAAAAAGAAGACGCAGGTCCAGGAAGAGGAAAAGCCCTGGTGGGATGCTCCGCAGCCCCGGTTTTCCAAGTCCGAGCTTGGTGGTGTCTTCAGCGGCACCATTGACATGCGTGGCGACGCCAAGCTCAAGGAGCGCACTGTTTACAAGGGGATCGCCGTACGACTCGGCCCCGGAGGCGAGAGCGGCACCGCGGTCTTCGATACCGAGATGATGCGGATGGCCTGCGCCATTCCCGACAAGCCAGTCATGTTCAACACCTACCGCGATGGACTGGGCGGAGCCGGACACTGGGTGGGCTCCCCCTACCTGTTCACAAGTGAGAGCGGCCCGGCCTGGGCGGACAAAGACGGCAATCTCGCGGATGTTCGCGAGGGCAGGAAAGCTGGCCCCCTGCCCCGGGCGTGGGCTCACTATCGTGGGCTCTACCGCCATGGGGAACGAGCTGTCTTTTCCTACCGCATCAATGGGACCGGCATCCTCGACATGCCCTGGATTGAGGAACTCGACGGGGTGAAGGTATTCACCCGGACCCTCGAGGTGGAACCCTCCCGCACAAAACTCTCCCTGCGCCTCTGCCAGGACCGGGCCGGCGAGGAACAGGTCACTGCCGTGCTCTCCTGCCGGGGATCCACGGAAGGGGCCGGGATCAGCCGCCGGGACGGTCACTGGCACCTTGAAATCAACCCGCACGACGAGATCTTCCGCATCAAGCTGGCCATCGGGTCTTTTCACCCTGATCGACTGAAAGAGGTGACCTCGGGCCTCGGAAAAATCGCCCCAGCCGAAACGCTTTCACGTTTTACCGCGGGGGGACCCGCGCGCCACTCCGAATCGCTCGTGACCAAGGGAGCCGTCAGTCAGGAAAACGGCCCCTACGTCCTCGATACCATCACTCCACCCTTCGACAACCCGGACAAGATTCTCTTCCGCTTCGGTGGACACGATTTTTTCACCAATGGAGATATCGCAGCCTGCACGATTGACGGTGACGTCTGGCGCGTCTCGGGAATCGACGACAAGCTCGGCAGGATCGAGTGGCATCGTTACGCCACCGGGCTCTTCCAGCCACTGGGTCTCAAGATCGTCGAGGACAAGGTTTACGTTCTCGGCCGTGACCAGATCACCCGCCTCCACGACCTCAATGGTGATGAGGAAGCCGATTTCTACGAGTGCTTTAACAACGAATGCCGCATCGGCCGACACGTCCACGAGTATGCCACCGGTCTTGAGACCGACCCCGAGGGAAACTTCTACTACGTCAAGGGACACGGTGCCAAGAACGAGCATGCGGGCACGCTCCTGAAGGTCTCCCGGGATGGTTCCCGGATCGAGGTGGTGGCCACAGGCTTCCGCTGGCCGAATGGCTCGGGAGCAGGACCCAATGGAGAACTGACCGTGGCCGACCAGCAGGGAACATGGGTGCCTTCCTCCCGCGTTGATCTCGTAAGGAAGGGAGGCTTCTACGGCTTCATGAACGCCCACCACCGGACCGAGAAGCCAACCACCTACGATGGTCCCCTCTGCTGGATTCCCCATAAGGTGGACAACTCCTGCGGCGGTCAAACCTGGTGCACGTCCGACAAGTGGGGCCCCTTCCAGGGACACATGGTCCACTGCTCCTACGGCAAATGCGCCCTCTTTCTCGTCCTGCAGGAAAACATCAATGGTATCGACCAGGCCGGCGTTTACCGGTTCCCCTTCAAGTTCCAGTCCGGCGGAATGCGGGCGCGCTTCAACCCTCATGATGGACAACTGTATGTAAGCGGATTGAAAGGCTGGCAGACCAGTGGAGCCAAGGATGGCTGCCTCCAGCGCGTCCGCTACACCGGCGCCAAGGTCTCCATGCCCAGAAGCATCAACATTCACAAGAACGGCATCCGGGTGGGGTTCACCCAGAAATTAGACCGGGAACTGGCCGAGGACTCCGACAGCTGGCAGATCGAGCAGTGGAACTACCGCTGGACCAGCACATATGGATCCAAGGAATTCAAGGTGACCAACCCTGACGAAGTTGGCCACGACAAGGTCATCGTCCGCTCCGCGAGGCTGCTTCCTTCCGGCAACGAGGTGTTCCTCGAAATCGCTGACCTCGCACCCGTGATGCAAATGAAAATCTCCTTCGATCTCGAGACAGTGGACGGCGAGGAGATGATCGGGGACCTGCATAATACCATCCACGTCCTCGCGGAAGACTACAGGTAGAGAGTGGTCCCGGCGAGCACCCTACAGGACCTTGCCAAAGGCCTCCACCGCCTGCTCGATTTCCGCCCTCGAAACATCCAGGTGCGTTACCAGCCGCATGGGGTTCCCGGGATAAACAAGGACCCCGTGTTCCTGGAGGCGCTCCGGCAAGCCCTGCGCCCGATCCCCGGGCAGCCTGACGTAAACCATGTTCGTCTGCACTCTGCCTGGATCGAGCTCGCAGCTCTCGAACTGCGCGAGGCCTTCTGCGAGGAGCAGGGCATTGGCATGATCCTCCGCCAGTCGTTCGACGTGATTCTCCAGGGCGTATATCCCTGCAGCAGCGAGGAGCCCGCTTTGCCGCATGCCCCCTCCCACCACCTTGCGCCAACGCCGGGCCTCGGCAATGAAACCGGCCTGCCCGGCAAGAACCGAGCCGACCGGCGCCCCCAGACCCTTGGAGAGACATATCGAAACACTGTCAAAGGGCGCTGCGATTTCCCGCGCGCTCCGGCCCGACCTGACCGCCGCATTGAAGAGCCGTGCACCATCCAGATGGAGACGTAGTCCATGCCTGTCCACCAGCAAACGTGCCTGCTCAGCATGGCCCTCCGGCAAAACCCGCCCGTTGGTCGTATTTTCAAGACACAGCAGCCGGGTCCGCGCGAAGTGATAGTCGTCCGGCTTGACCAGCCCTTCCACCTTTTCCAGATCAAGCGTTCCATCTTCCTCGAGGTCAAGCGGCTGCGGCTGGATTCCTCCCAAGGCCGCCCCCCCGCCCCCCTCGTAAATATAGGTGTGCGCCTGCTGGCCGACGATATACTCGTCTCCACGTCCGCAATGGGTAAGGAGAGCACAGAGGTTGCTCTGCGTCCCGCTGGGCACAAAAAGGGCCTTCTCCTTGCCCAGCATCCCAGCCGCCAGCTCCTCAAGACGTTCCACCGTGGGATCATCCCTGAACACATCATCCCCGACCTCGGCCTCCGCCATCACCCGCCGCATTTCCGGTCCCGGACGGGTCACGGTATCACTACGCAGGTCGATCAGGCTCATACTGCAGAGTGATTAGAGCGGAGGAACGCAAAGCACAAGCCCCGGCCCGCTGGCTCCCATTCCCGGGATTGCCCCCCCCACCGTTCCCGTTTACAAATTCCCGAATCCTGCCATGTCCCGATTTTCGTCCATGCTGCTTCTCATCCTGCTCGCCCCCGCGGCCCCCGCGCAGGACGTCCAGTTCAATCGCGACATCCGTCCCATTCTCTCCAACAAATCTGTCTCTTATACACATCTGACGCTGCCGACGATATGCAGTGTG
>CAWWCX010000261.1:0-6041 GCA_963935445.1 uncultured Roseibacillus sp. | reverse complement strand
CTGAGTCCCCATACCCTGCATCACCCGGTTCCCCGGGGCCCGGGCATGCCGTGCTCGAGATCCCCCTGAAACAATGCACCACCACCAGCAATCCCCCGTCATTCCGGATTCCTCTGCCGGATCAAGGCAAGGTTGCTACCTGCCCTTGACCCAGTCCGGAATCGTGCCATCTCCGGTCGCCTTTCCTCCCAGCACCCAGCTCAGATTGAAACGGGCCACGGTGGAGCCACCCTTCGGTCCCCCTTCGAAGTGCACATAGGCCATTCCCTCGGTCTTTGTTCCCGGGCGCCCCGAGGTCATCGAGGAATAAGCGAATGCGCCTTCGAAGACGAGCCGCTTGACCGGCCATGTTTTACCCCCGTCAAAACTGGCCCAAACCGTACCCAGCTTGCGGCCACCCGGACTGTCGCAATTGCTGTAGAGGATGATATCGCGTCCCTTTACGTTCAGTCGTGCAAGCCCGGCCATGCAGCCGTAGTTGGTATCCTGCGGTCCATCCGGAAGGGCCTTGAGATAGGTCAATCCTTTCCAGGTCTTGCCTCCGTCCGTACTGGTGGCCGTCCAGCGACGACGCGGATCAGCTCCCTCTTCCGCCCAGTGCCGGCGGGAATTATAGTAGACTGTCCCGTCGCTCAGTTCCGCGATGGCTGCTTCCCCCGTCCCGTTGGCCGGAAAGGGATCACTCGTCTCCCATGTCTTCCCTCCATCATCACTGT
Source organism: uncultured Roseibacillus sp. (assembly GCA_963935445.1). Taxonomy (GTDB): domain Bacteria; phylum Verrucomicrobiota; class Verrucomicrobiia; order Verrucomicrobiales; family Akkermansiaceae; genus Roseibacillus_B. The sequence continues at coordinate 5,325 of CAWWCX010000261.1, read as the reverse complement.
AAATCGCATTCGTGTAATGCTCGGGCCATTTCTCCCGCGCGTTCCTGCCCGCATACCACCGTGAGGGACGAATGATCCTCCCCTTGTGCGCACCATGCCGAAGCGTAATGCCCCGGTCATTCATGTGCATGGAGGGGGTATTGCCCTTCGAGTCGGGCTTGATGACAGCCTTCACCTCGCTCCATGTCTTCCCATGGTCTGCGCTCTTGAAGACCTTGAGCGGTGCGGGCGGATGACGCTCTTCCACAAAGGCAAAGATGTCCCCGTTCCCTTCGTTCACGGTGAGCCCGCCACACTGGAAGCCCGGCTTGGAAATCGTGATCTCCTCGCCCCAGGTAGCTCCTCCATCCTTGCTCAGGCGGGCCCTGACACTGCCCGTCCCGAAGGTGGCCACCAGTGTTCCGTCCACCGCGGTCACGATATTGGGAAAACGCTCTCTCTTGAAGACCTGGACGAGTTCCAGTCCCGCCTCGCCCACGTGTGGGGCGAGGTCACCTTCCACCGGCAGAGCAGCGGCGGTCAGGGGTTTCGCCGCTGTTCCCAGGCCGGCCAGAAAACAACTGCATAGAGTGGCAAATACAATTCCGCGGGTCATCTCTTGAAGTGGGTGTGTGCGCATGATGAGCTGGTAAGTTGACAAGGAGCAGGATCCCCATTGCAGTGGTTTCCCATCCCCGTTCATGAAGGCCCTATCACCCGCTCTCTGCCCAAGCAAGCGGAAGAGACTCACATCTCTGAGTGCTGCCGTGATCTCCTGCCTGGCACCGGGAGCCTCCCCGGTTGCCGCACGGGAAGCCGCAGCCTTCCAACCTCCTCCCCTCGAGGTCCGGGACGGGTTCGAGGTCACTATCGCCGCCGCTCCTCCGCTTCTCAATTATCCCATGATGGCCTGTCTGGACGATCGGGGCCGCCTCTACGTGGCAGAGAGCGACGGTCGTAACCTGACCACCAGGCAGGAAATCGAGAACGAACGCCCGCGCTTCGTACGGCGGCTTACCGATACCGACGGCGACGGAGTCTTCGACCAGAGCACGATTTTTGCCGACAAGATGACCATGCCCGAGGGCGGGCTCTGGCACGACGGCGCCCTGTATATCATCTCCGCTCCCTACCTGTGGCGACTGGAAGACACCGACGATGACGGGGTGGCCGACCGGCGCGACAAAATCCTCGGCCAGATGGAATTCGACGGACGGGCCAATCAGCACGGCCCCTACCTCGGCCCCAACGGCCGGCTCTACTTCAGCGGCGGCCATTTCGGTTACCAGTTCACCGGAACCGACGGGAGCAGAACCGGGCAGAGCCGGGCAGGCGGTATCTTTTCATGCCGCCCCGATGGCAGTGACGTGCGGATTGACGGACAGGGACCAATCAATCCGGTCGACGTGGTCTTCACCAGGAGCGGCGAGATGCTCTCCACCGCCGCAATTTATGACAGCTTCGGAGGCAGGCGTCACGACGCACTCATTCACTGGTTTCCTCGTGGCCTGACCCAACGCATCTACGGCGAGCCTCTCCTCCCCCAAACCGGCCTCCGGGTGCCCGCCACTATCCGCTGGGGGCAGGTTGCCCCGGCTGGCCTCATGCGCTACCGGGGCACACAGTTCGGTCCGGCCTACCGGGACTCGCTCTTTGCCTGCCACTTCAATTCCAACAGTGTGCGACACATTCGCCTCATTCCTGATGGGGCCACTTTCCAGACGGAGGATGCGGACTTTCTCACCTCTTCCAGCCGTGACTTTCATCCGGCCGACATCCTGGAAGATGCCGACGGCAGCCTGCTTCTCCTCGACACCGGAGGCTGGCTGAGCTGGGGGTGCCCGCACTCCAAGGCGGCCAAGCCGGAAGTTCGTGGGGCAGTTTATCGCATCCGCCGCAGAGGAGGAGCCAGCCACCCGGACCCCCGGGGAACCGCGATCAACTGGGCCTCAAGTTCTCCCCTTGCTCTGGTCAAACTGCTCGCCGACTCCCGCCCGGCGGTGCGCGACCGGGCAGAAGCCCTCCTGCGCACCAAGGGTCAGGCGGCACTTGAACCGCTTGCCCACGCCTCCACCCCGGAGGCAAGCAAAGACCCCGATCTCCGCCGCCGTGCCGTGTTCGCCCTCTCGCAGCTGCCAACCCCGGGGCTCTCCCGGGCACTCGGAAAGGGCCTCCGTGATCCTGATCCCGGGGTGCGCCAGGCCGTCGCTCGTTCGCTGGGAGAACTTCGCTCCGGGGAAACCACGGAATTACTGGTCGCCACGCTCTCCGACCCGAACCCCGCGGTGCGACGAGCCGTCGCAACCGCCCTCGGCCGCATTGGAAACAGCCAGGCTGTCGAGCCACTCTTCCGTGCCCTTCAGCCTGACTCACAACCCGCCTTCCAGCACGCCGTCCGCCTCGCCCTGATCGAAATCGGCGACCCCGCGGCCTGCCGCCCCCAGCTCGAGAGTCCCCAACCGTTTCTGCGAGCTACCGCCCTCCGCGTGATGGAGCAGATTGACCCTGCCTGCCTCGACCTGAAGGCCCTCGTCCCCTCTCTTCGCTCCCCCGTTCCCATCCTGCGCGACGAAGCCCGGCGCATCGTGGCCACGCGCCCCGAATGGAAGGAGCAGGTCTTCGACCTCTTTCTCTCCCTCCTCACGGAGGACGACCTGCCTCTCACCTCCTCAACCCTCGCAGAGGAGATCATCATGAGCTATCCGGCAGACGAGAACTTTCATCTTCTCCTCGGCAGGCAGCTCCGTGAGCCATCGGTCCCCACCGCGGGCAAGCTTCTGATTGTTCATGCCCTCGGCTACCTCGAGTCCCTTCCCGAGCCGAGCGCCACCGGCATCGCCTCCCTCCTCGCAGAGCACTCCGGAGAGCTTCGCGCCGCGGCTGCAGAACTGGTCCTGACCTCACGTTCCTACCAGCGCTTTCGGCAGGGTATTGACGCCATTGCCGCCAATTCGGAAGAGCACTCACTCACCCGGGTGACCGCCCTCGAGGCGATTGCCGCCCACGGGGGCAAGTTGAATGATGCTCAATTCGCGGTTGCCGCGACGGCTCTCTCCGCACCTGACCCTTCCCCCAAACTCGGCCAGCGGGCGGCTCGCGCCCTGAGTCACCTCACCCTCACTCCTCCCCGCGACCGGCAATGCAACACCCTCCTCGACCTTATCAGGAGTTCCACTCCCATGACCCTGGGCTTCCTGCTGAAACCCTTCGAGCGCCTTGACCCCGGGACGTGGCCAACCCGCGAATTCGACAGTCTGGGTGCGGCCCTTGCAGAAGCTCTCCAGAGCGCTCCCGGACTCAAGTCCCTCCGCGCGGAACAATTGGCCGCTCTCTCCAGACCGTTCTCCGCCACCTACCCGCAGGCCCACCGCGCCTTTTCACGTCTTGCCGGAGACCAGGCGGGCAATGCCGCCGAGCGCGCACAACGACTTGACGACCTTCTGGCGGTTACCGGCAAGGGCAACGCCTCGCGCGGTCGTGCTCTGTTTCACGCCAACCGCTCCACCTGCTCCCAATGCCACGCCATCGGCAACCGTGGCGGCACCCTCGGCCCCAACCTGAGCAGGATCGGAGCCATCCGCAGCGTGAAGGACCTCCTTGAAGCCATTGTTTTCCCAAGTGCCACCGTCGTCAATGGGTTCGAGACCTACCTGCTTACCGAAAAGCAGGGCCATACTCACGCCGGGGTCATCCACCGCGAGACCACCAATGCCCTCTATCTGCGGCAGGCCGACCAGGGGATCGTCCGAATTTCGCGCAATGAGATAAGAAGCCTGCTGCGCTCACCGGTATCGCTGATGCCTGCCGGGCTGGATGGAGTCCTCAGCGATCAGGACCTGGCCGATCTCGTGGCCTACCTGCAGGTGTGCAGGTAAGCTCCCGCCCTCCCCGCGGCTTACTTCGATCCGATGCAGTATAGCATCGAGTGCGAGCGGGCATAAATCTTCCCGTTGATTGGTGACAGGGTCGCGCGGAAGGCTTCGTCCACCTCCGCTCCAAGATCGTTGACGCCCACCACCTCGAACTTCCGACCCGGCTTGATCACAACGGTTTTCCCTCCGTAAACAGTCTGAAACATCAGGTGACCATTCACCACCAGCGGCGCCGCGGCGTATTCCCCCTTCACCCCCAGGTGCTCCTGCCAGAGGACCTCCCCTGACTTGGCGCTGTAACACGTGGCCAGCCCCGACATCGAGGCCACGATCACAAAATCTCCCACCACTGCCGGGGAAGGCAGGTCCCGGCCGCCCCGGCGCGGGGCGTGCCACGCCATGTGCGATTCTGTAACATCCCCCGAGCCGCCCGGCCGAACCGCATAGGTATCCCCCGGCTTACCGTTCACGACAAAGAGCAGTCCGTCCGCAAAATCCGGAACAGGTGAACCCCGCCCATTGAACCCGCGGCAAAACCAAAGCTCCCTGCCAGTCTTCGGATCGTATCCCCGCACACCCTGTTCCCCATTCAGGACAAGCTCCTTCTTTCCCGCCACCTCGATCAGGACCGGCGTGCTCCAGCCCCCACGCGGCTTGTCCTCGCGCTTGGTCTGCCAGATCGGTTCCCCGGTGGCCAGATCGAGGGCGACCAGGGACGATGACCCTTCCGCATCACAGTTCTGGACCACCATGCTTCCCACGATCACCGGGGAGGCGGCCACCCCCCATGGTCCCGGAAAGTCCCCAAACTCCCTCGACCACAGAATGTTTCCCTCGAGGTCGTAACAATGCAGCCCGCCGGGGCCGAAGAATGCCACCACGCGCTCACCATCAGTCGCACACGTTGGGGTGGCGTAACTATTCATCCGGTGCGGTTTCTCCGGGAATGCACACTTCACGGTCTGCTCCCAGTTCACCCTGCCCGTCGCGGCATCCACACAGGACACATGGCGTTCCCGGCCGTTGTCGGATGCCCCCGTCACGAAGAGACGCTCACCCCAGTTCACAACCGAGGACTGCCCCTTTCCCTTCAATCGAGTCTTCCAGCGCACGGACTTCGAGGACCACATGAGCGGCACGTTCTCGTCGGCAGAGTGCCCTCTCCCAGTAGGGCCTCGAAACTGGGTCCAGTTTTTCTCCGCTCCCACCTCGGCCGGAGGCAGAGCGAACGCCAACAGGACCAGGAGAGAGAAACTTCTGCGCGACGAAAGGGAGTGGGGGATCATGGCATGCATCCAGGTTGAAGGTTGGGCGATCCTCGTCATTCAAGGCCTTTGATAAAGGGAAAACCGTTCGTCTCCCCGATTCTTCGCAAAAGGCCGCCCTCCCCCGGTTCTTGCACCCGGACTCTCCCTCGGTCACGGTGCGGCGCACCCCCGGAAGCTGTCTCTTATACACATCTGACGCTGCCGAC
>CAWWCX010000260.1:0-6060 GCA_963935445.1 uncultured Roseibacillus sp. | reverse complement strand
CGAATGCGAATCCAAGGTAGCGGATGAGCTTCTTGAGGACCATCACGCCCTGAGAACCGAGCCTTGGAGCGAAGAGTCGCAGAGCGGCCTTGTTCAAGAGGGTGATGACAATGAAGCCTCCCAGTAGAATTGCAGCAGCCCCTGCGGCTTTCCATAGAGCCTCGGACCTGAGGAAGTTGTCGAGCCAGTCGGGCACGGCGGCGAGGGGTAAGGTGTTCACGGAAGAGCTCAGTTGATAACGTCGATGACGGATGCGAATGCCCGTCGGAGGGAGGAGCGCCGGGTTTTGCCGGCCCGGGCCTGAGCGATTTCCACTGCTTCGGCGGCGGCACCGAGTGGCTTTGGGGAATAGGTGATGTCATTACCCTCTTCTTCATCCTCCGTGATGCGGATGCGGCAGGCGTTCGACCAGAGGCGTCCCCTGTGGAGGAATATGGAGAAGTGCCCAAGGTCGAGAAAGAGGCGCTCAAAAGCGAAGGACTCCTCCCCCTCGTTGACAAGGTCAACGGCGACGATGATGTCGTGTTCCAGCCAGTCGCTGGAATCGAAATGCCGGCGGGCGCGGGTTCGAAGGGAGTAGCAGGGCTCTCCTTCACTACGGTCGCCGTGCCAGGTCTTGCTCAGATTGTCCGTTGCCACGCTCGTGAGGGTTCGCATTTCCCCGCTGCACTGCCCGCGCACCGCGATGCTGGCTGGAATCCCGACGTAGAAAAGGGCATGGCCTTTCGGGGCAATGGTAAGGGTGGTGTTTGGCTTGGCGACGATTGGCTTGTCGGGGAAGGCGGGGAGCAGGTGCACGAGCTTGTCGTCATCGTCGCAATCCCAGCGCTCCCATTCGACACTGCCAGGAAGATCTGCCAGGTCGCCGGCGGCCGGCAGTTCGGGGCATTCCATGTTGTCGACAGTGCCTACCCTCCATTCGTCATAACGTCGGAGCAGGATCAGATTGAGGGGGCCAATCTTGGTGTGAAACCACCGTTCTTGTGCGAGTTCGCGGGGCTCCCAGGAAATATTTTCCGGCACAACGCCACGATGGGAGTAGGATACCCTGTGTCAAGAGTTGGCCGGCATGGTCTTGCCAAAGACTGGGAATAACCGGGTGTAGTGCATTATGGGAATAAGTGTGAATAAGAAACCGGGAAGGAGAAGAATCTCCCGAGTTTCGATGATTGTGGTGTGCGAGGCAGGCTTAGCGTTGACGCCGTGGGGAGCTGCCACTAGGTGGTGATCAGACTGATGAACCTGACAAGAACCGCATATGGAACCTGGAGCGGGGGGCGCTTCATGCATTTTGGAGAGATGCTGGAGGAGGATCGCTATCTGGACTGCATCCGGCTGGCTTATGAAAATGGGGTGCGGACCTTTGTTTCTGCTGACGTCTACGGTCAGGGCAAGGCTGATGCCGCGCTGGCGGAGGCCCTCTCCGAGTATCCTCGGGAAACCTACTGCCTAGTCGGAACGATCGGGCACGACTTTTATGAAGGATCGCGGGCTGGAGCCGGTGGTTACCCGCGCTTCACCGATCCCGGTCTACGCAGCCCTGCTGAGTATCGCAGTTTTCTGCGGATGGCGTGTGAGAGGTCCCTTGCGAATTGCCGGACAGACCATTTTGACCTGCTTCTGCTGCACAATCCGGATGAGCGGGGCTATACCGAAGAGAATGTGTGGAAGGGGATGTCCGCGCTCAAGGAGGAGGGAATGGCAGCCCGGCTGGGAGTGGCGCCCGGGCCTGCGAATGGCTTCACTCTTGATCTGATCCATTGTTTTGAGCAGTACGGAGAATTGATCGACTGGGCCATGATTATCCTCAATCCCCTGGAGCCGTGGCCCGGCCAGTGCGTCTTGCCGGCGGCGGCCAAGAACGGCGTGGATATCCTTACGAGGGTGGTCGATTACGGGGGGCTCTTCCACGGGGACATGAGACGAGGGCATGAGTTCAAACCTGGCGACCATCGGGCCTACAGGCCGGACGGATGGGTGGACTGGGGTCATGACCGGATTGAGAAAATGAGATCGGTCATTGATGCTCACGGCCTTTCTCTCCTTCATTTTGCCAGCCTCTGGAATCTCTCGCAGAACCCGGTCAAGAGTGTGGTGCCAACCTTCATTCAGGAGGCGGGTGAGGATGCACGGCCGATTGAAGAGAAGATCCGCGAATTCGGCGAGCTGCCCGAGGTGGTGCTGAATACGGAAGAGATCGAAGCCGTTCGAGCCGCTGGCGATAACACCGGGTGCATGGCTCTGAAGGGAGCAAGTAATCGGCATGAGCGGAGTGAGCGGCCGGATGAATGGCCGATGAGATCGGAGCTGTTGGAGCTTGCCGAGCGCCACGGACTGGGGGCAGAGTGGTAGCGACCATTGAGATAGTGATGGGCGATCAAATCCTGAAGTCATGAAGTGTCCCCGTTGTGTTCAGCGGGTCCACCGCATGGCGAGGCAATGCCCCCACTGTGGGTTCGGGATTGGTGACGTTGACAAGGTATTCGGCGAGCAGGATGTCAGGGTGGGTAGCCTGACCGATGCCGCTGGAGTGCTGCGCAAGAGCGAACGGGCGGCGGTTCGCAGGATGTTGCGTAGATTCCAGGTCCGTTTTCCCCAGCTTTTCTTCGCCATCTATTTTGGGACCTTCAAGGAGTTGCCTGGTCCCCGGCAGTTTGGGTTCTGGCTTCTGAACCGGGGTGCTTTTGATGACGTTGATGTTTCCCGTCCCAACGAAGGAGGTGTCATCCTCTGCGTTGACGTGGGAGGCAAGTCGGCGGGCATCACCTATGGTTACGCACTGCAACCCTTTCTCGACGAGGAGTCCACTTTCAAGGCGCTTTCGGCAGCTCATCCCTACCTGCTGCAGGGGCAGTGGCCGAAGGCCAGCGAGGTTGTTGTTGGCAAGATCAGCAGAACCCTGATGAAGCAGTCTCGTCGCGCCCGGCGCAATCCGGCGAAATTTGACCTGAGAGAGTCGGAACCGGAGGGAGCGAATGACGTTCTTGAGCGGATTCGGGCCCGGCATCGGGATAGCCAGAGCAGGACGCAGATATGAGGGGGGGGCTTTTGCTGTTAATTGCCAGCGTCGCTTTGCAGCCGACAGGCACGCGAGCCCAGGTGATCCCGGCGCCCGGTCCGGTGCAGCCTGGATTGCCGGGCGAGAGGAATGTCGATTCTCAGGGCGGTCCGGGGGAGACCGAAGGAGCGCCGGGAAACAGTTCGTCAACCGCGGAGAAGCCTGCCGGCCCTCAGTTGCCGGATCTGCCGGTATGGAGTCCAAGTGACTTTGAAAAGATCAGGAAGGGGGAGCTTGTAGCCGGACAAGATTTTTTTGCCCCGGCTCCTGTTGATCCGAATGCCAAGATAGAGCCGCTACCCCGCCCAAGGATACCGGAACCACCTGTTGTCGTTCCGGTCCCGGAGGTTGACGAAACAGTAATTCCGACCGAGTACCTCACTGAATATTTCCGCGAGGTGGAACAGACGCCCGAGGGCGCCCCGATCTTTCTGAACGATCCCCAGGAATTACTGTCCCAGCAGGAATTCAGGGATCGCGAGAGCTTTCTCCGCTACCACTCGAGTGATTCGGACATAGACATGTTTGTTTATCTTTTTGATGAACGTCAGGAACTCCCCGGGGGAACGAATGTGGCTACGGTGTACAGGGATCTGTTTTCCGAGCGCGGCTCGGCTGCAGTCGTATTCTATTACCTGGGAGCCCCTGAGAGATCCCAGGTTCATCTGAGTTCGGATATCCAGGCGGTCATCTCGCAGGATGAACAGGACCGGGCCCTGCGGGCTGCGATTCAGGAAGGCTTTGAGAAGAGCGATGCTGCTTATCAGTTGGACAACTTCCTGGTGGAGTTCTCGATACGGCTTTACTGGATCGAACGGGAGTTGAAAACGGCTGCGGGGTCGACGATTGCGGGCCTGGCACAGGAGGATGCTTCCCGCAGTGCGGTGGAGGTGACGGTGTCGGCACCGGATAATAGCCCCTGGCGCATCGGTCCCATACTCCAGCTTACGCTCCTCGTTGTGCTGTTGGGCGGGGCCACATTGCTTGGCTGGCTCCTCCTTGAACGGCGCAGATACAGGTTTCCCGAGGTGGAGTGCGGGCCACTGCTTGGTGCGCCGCATGCCGCGGGAGTTGGTGCGGTGATTTCATTCAGTGACTCCAACCTTCCTCCCTCCAGGCAGAGAGATCAGGTTCCGGACTATCTCCAGAGGATGTAGGTGCGCAATTCCGGGAAAATGTTGAAGATGGATGCTTGGGAAGCGTGTGGATGCTGAGGATTTCCTGATTTTTAGTGGTTATGCCCGGTGGGGATTGACCTTGCCAACTGTGCCCAGATCGTGACCTTATGGAGTCTCCCCCTTGGGGGGGGAAGACAGCCCAATTGGCGTTGGCTACAGGTTAGGGGGTTTCCTGGGCCAGTTTCACGCCGTTGGGTTGTCTTTTTTTGCGGGTTGGGCGTTGAAGATGAGGGGCTCGAGACGTAACGTGGGCAGGTAAGGATGATCAGGACTTCCCCCCATACTGGACACCTGCTTGGTGGAATGGCGGCCCTGTGGGCGCTGACGTTTGCATGGATCCCTGCCTCTGGCGCTGATGAGGGACAGGATGAAAGTCCTTATTTCAACAGGAAGGAGGTTCCGGAGGGCATTCGGGATCTCAAGAAGATCCAGGAGGCCCTTCAGGAAAATCTACCGCGTTCACGCTCAGCCACGGTCTCCATCGATCTCGGAGGAGGTTCCGGGAGCGGTGTGATTGTCAGTGAGGAGGGCCTGGTCCTGACCGCTGCACATGTCAGTGGAGGTGTGGGGAAGAAAATGACGGTCATCATGGAGGATGGGACAAGGCACGCGGCGACCTCCCTCGGGTTGGTGGCGAGCACGGATGCAGCCATGATCAGGATCGACGAGGAGGGAAGCTATCCTTACGTGGAGGTTGACAAGAAGGACACCGCTGGGCTCGGGGACTGGGTGTATGCTCTGGGTCATTCCGGGGGATTCGACAAGGAGCGGGGCGTCGGTGTGCGGATTGGGCGGCTCGTGCGGATGGCAGATCAGACGATCAACTCGGACTGCAACCTGATCGGTGGCGATTCCGGTGGGCCGCTCTTCGATATGAAGGGGCGACTTATTGGAATTCACAGCAGGGTCGGGCAGACCCTCGAGCAGAACATGCACGTGCCCATCAGGGAGTTCATGAACCACTGGGACGGGATGATCGAGAATGAGTTCATAGGGGAAGGGCCTTTTGCCCAGAAGGGCGGTGTTGCCTTCATGGGAGTGGGGACGGAGCTCCGGGAGGAGGGCGGTTTGCTCGTGAAAGTGGTCGGGGAAATGAGCCCTGCAGAGAAAGCGGGGATCAAGGTGGGAGACGTTATCCTGGAAATGGATGGGGAAAAGGTGGAGGCGAAGGACGCATTCTCTGCGGCCATCAAGGAGTACAAGGTGGGCGACAAGGTGACGCTCAGGATTTTGCGTGATGATGAAGAAATTGAAGTTGAAGTTGAGCTCGGAGAGAAAAAGTAGGGCGCTGCTGGTGGTGTTGCTTGGCCTCGGGGTGAGTGCCGTCGCTGCACAGCAGCAGTATGGCCAGCTGGAAGGGGAGCGGAGACTCAACGGCAAGGAAACCTGGAAGGCGTTTGAGCCCGTTCGGGAAGTTCTTCAGGAGAGCAGTGCCGTGATTTATGATGGATGGAAGTCCATCGCCTACGGGGTGGTGGTGAGTGCCGATGGTTATCTGGTGACCAAGGCCAGTGAAATTGCCGAGGTGAAGGAGCTCAACGTCCGGATTAACCGGAGGCACTTCAAGGCTGTCGAAGTGGTGTCCTCCACGGTCGAGTGGGACGTAGCCCTTCTGAAGGTGGAAGCAGAAGGGTTGCCGTTGATCGAGTGGGAGGAGGTGGAGCCGGCTCATGGGACGTGGGTGGTAAGCAATGGGTCCACGACGCAGAGAAGTCGGCGCCTGCGGGTTGGAATCGTCAGCGCGAATGCACGGGAGGTAGGCGGGGGGAGGGCTCCGGTCTGTCTCTTATACACATCTGACGCTGCCGACGATATGCAGTGTGT
>CAWWCX010000259.1:0-6076 GCA_963935445.1 uncultured Roseibacillus sp. | reverse complement strand
TGATCACCCGGCGCGTGCTGCCCGACCAGATCCACAATTACGCCCACAACAACGAGTGGCTTTGCCGGAACTGGATCTACGTGGGCCGTGCCCACGACGCGCTGGGCATGGCCCAGTCCCTGATCGCGAATCCCCGCCACCCCAGGCTGAACACGCTTGCAAGGGGTGGCCGCAGCGCCCGCTACGGGCGCACAAGGATGATTGAGGTGCTCCGGCGCTTCGAACTCTGGGACGAGGCGCTCAAGCTTGCCGCTACGCCCTACCTCGAGCCCACTACCAGGAAGGAAGAGCAGCTGAACCGCCTCCGTCTGCTCGGACACGCCCACTTCGGGAAGGAATCGCTCAATGGCGTCCAGGCTGTTGACCAGGAAATAGCGGGCCTGCTCTCCGACGCAACCGAGGCCAGGGAGAACGCGGAGAGAGAGGCCCGCGAAAAGGCCGGGAAGGAGAAAAAGAACGAAAAGGATACCAAGAAGATGGTGGAGGAGGCCGTCAAGAAGCCCGGCGAGTGGGTCAAAAACGTCGAGAGGGCCCGCAACTCCATGAAGTGCTTCATCGCTCTGCTCGAAGAGGACAAGGAAACCGCAAGGAAACACCTCGGCTCGGTCCAGGCTGACAAGTTCACCCTCGCCCAACTCCACCTGCGGGCTGATGACAAGGAGAAGGCTCTGAGCCTGAGTGAGGAAGCCGTCAAGAGCGGGGAAAAGCAGGTTCTTCCCCTCCTTGCCCGCATTGAGATTCTCCACACCCTTGGCAAAACGGAAGACACCAGAAAGACATTCGAACAACTCAGGCCGATCTCGGCTTTTCTCGACAAAAGCGCTCCCCCGGTCGCGCGTGTGATGGAAATCGCCGGGGAGCTCGGTCTGGGCAACTGGCAGCCCCAGCCCATGGTGCCGGACGACGTAGGCGAGCGCCCCGACCTCAACACCCTGGGGCCGGTGGCCTGGACTCCACCTCCCGCCCATGATTTTTCCCTGCCCAACGGCGAGGGTGAGTCCATCACTCTGCAGGACTTCAAAGGGCGCCCCCTCGTCCTGATCTTCTACCTCGGCTACGGCTGCCTGCACTGCGCGGAGCAGCTCGACAAGTTCGCGGAGAACGCGGAACTCTTTGAGAAGGCCGGCTTTGAGGTTCTGGCCATCAGCACCGACAGTGAGGCCGATCTCCGCAAGTCGCGGGAGAAATGGGAGGAGAAGGGTGATACCTTCCCATTCCCCCTGCTCGCGGACCCCGCCATGGCTGCCTTCCGCCAGTGGGACACCTACGACGATTTCGAGAAAGCTCCCATCCACGGAACCTTCGTTATCTCTCCAACCGGAAAGGTTTTGTGGCAGGACACGGGGGCTGACCCTTTCATGGATTGCGATTTCGTGGTCAAGGAAGGCAAGCGCCTCCTGCAGCTTCACGGCAGCAACCTGTAGCCCGCCTTACCGGTTCAACAAGGCCTCAACTGCGGTGGCCTTCCCGATGGAAGGGAGAGCTCCCTCCAGTGAGTAAGGCCCTGCATGCTCCCGGAGACCTCGTAACATTTCAGGCTGCCTACTCACCTGGGAATCCCTTGGGGAGCACGGTCATGGGCGTGCTTACCTTGTAGGGCGAATCAATCGTGCGCAGAGGCGGGAAGGTCACCGTGACATAAGAGGCACTCCAGCCACTCTTGGGGGACCCCGGCTTGATCTCCACCCTTTCGTCACCCTTCAACGGAGTCGCTGTCCAGCTGGCCTCCCGGAAATCTCGGGTTGCCGAGCTGGCGGTCCAGAGCTCGGCCTCACCCTTCCCCTCCCAGCTGACCTCCATCCTGCCATCAATCACCTTGGTTTGAAGCTGCGGAAACGGCCTGCCGTTGAGAGTTGATAGCAGGAAGGCATTCAACGTGGGGAGGATGCCGAGGCCGAGGCCGTGCCCCGCATTTGGCAGGTAGTAGAGCGCCTTGGGACCTTTCAGTTCCGGATAGTAGAGCTGGGCGGCATCTACCGTCCAGTAGGGGTCATTCGTTCCCAGCAGCATGAGCTTCGGTTGCTGCAGCTTCTCAAGATACTCGAAAGGGTCGACCACCTTGCGCAGGAGCTGACCCCGGGGTGTCTCAAGACGCTCCATGATCTTCCGGCTGGTGTAAGGCCGGATCTTGCTACTGAAGGCCCCGTAGGATTTCTTCTGGTGACGCATCTGGTCCGCCATGTTGAGCATGTCAATGACCGAGGGAGCAAGACCGCACACGCGCTCGTCCACCGCGGCAGTCAGCCAAGTGGTCCATCCCCGCTTGGAAGCCCCTCCCAGCACGAACTGATCCAGCAGACAGACCTGCCCCTTTGGCGTTCTGATCTTCTCCTCCTTCGCGAGGGCCTGCAGGGCGTCCATGGCTGAGGTGGCGCTCTTTACCATCGGCAGAAGGAGCGGCCAGTCATCATCTCCTCCCCTGAGATACTGGTCAAAGGTGTGGGCAATGAGATCGTCCTCGTAGAGGTTATCGAAGAGCGGCTGACTGGGAACCTGCAGGAGGAGGGCCACCGGGGCTCGAAGGCTCAGTGCGTGCGCTCCAATCATGCGCCCGGCCTGGGACCTGGGGTCAGGAAGACCATCACGATTGGATCCCCCCTCAATCAGAAGTACTCCTCGCCTGTGAGGGTCGACCACGGGGGGCACGAAGACCGTCAGCCAGTGTTTCCACTCCTTGCCCCGCCACTGCTGCGAGGTCAGGCGGATCGACGAGACGCGCAGCCCAAGATCGGAAATCTCCTGACGCACCTCATAATTGAACGCCTTGTTCTCTCGGACAATGTAGTCCTCAAGGATCCCGGACCGGGCCGGGAGGGCGAGAAAAAAAACGAAAGCGGCCAGGGCTGGAATTCGGTGCATGGCCCGCAATGCTAGGCCCCAGGGCCTGCCTTGGCTAGGCGGAACCGGGGCCCGGGCTTCAGACCGGAAATCCGGCCGGAGCCGCGGATTTCCTACCACGCCGGTCCCCAGACCTTTTCCAGGGCATCATGAAGGGTCGGATCATGCTGCTTCAGCTCGGCGCGCACGAACGGGTAGAAATCGTTACGGTAGAAGTAGGCCTCGGTACCCTCCGCAAAGTACTCCTTGTGGTTGGTGGCACCGTAGTGCCGCACTGTCCGACCTGTATACAGGAGCACCCTCTCGTAGCTCTTCTCTTCCATCGCTTTCCTGTAGGAGTCAACCACCGGCGCGTAATCAAAGCCGAGCACCTGATCGTGGTAGGCGTGCGCCAGTTCGTGGAGAATCACGGCGGGATGCTTGATGAGTTGCCCTCGGGAGATCAGGGCCTCTGCCTGCGGAATGTGCACCTTCTTGACGAGCCGCGGGTCGTGCCCGTGGCGGCGCAACCACCCGACACCGGGATGATATTGCATCGCTCCAAGGGACGGGTGCTTGTGTTCGATCCAAATCTCACACTTCTTCAGTCGAGCGAGCGCATCGCCCTGGACGAGAAGGGTAATCCGGTTGAGGTGATCCGCGAGCATGCGCAGGCACTTCGCACCGGTCTCGGCATGCTCTCCCTCCAGGAGCGCGGGGTCGACATGCACGGTCCAGCCTTCCATCTGCTTCACTACCGGATCAAAGCGAACGCCCTTCTCGATCACCTTTCCCTCCGGGAGGCGGTCGCTCTTGCGGCGGTCGCTCTGCGCCAGCACCACGGCCCCGAGGGCTGCCGCGAGGAGAAGCGGGAGGGCGAGACCCTTTGTGCTCATCTTCATTTTCCTATGTTAACAATGGGGGGCCTGCAGGCAAGAGCAGCGACCATGAAGTTCCCCCGTCAATTGTGGGAAACTCCGCGGAAACCGCTCGCCGCCGGGTGAAGCTTCCCGAAGCGATCCCGCAGGAGATGAATCTCCCTCCGGGTGGTGCTGCGCTTGGAGGCGCGTCCATGCTCGACAATCACCGTAACCCCGAGGGGACTCATCGTGATACGCAGGAGCCGGAAGACAGGCTCGCGGCGAACCCGGAAAAAACAGTGCAACGGCACATCGGGATGGTTCGCATTCCAGAGGAGGTCGGCTGGAGGAAAGTCCTGAATATCCGAGAGTGCCCGGAGAACCATGCGGATCAGACGCTCACCGTGCCTTCGCTCGAGGCGGTTGGCCGCAAACTTACTCAACTTTTCGTCCAGGTAGGCGAGCACGGGATTACTGCGCGCCTCCGCGATCTCCACCAGAAGCCTTCGCTGATGAATCGCCATTGCGGCCTGCAGCTGTTCCCGCGTAATCCGGCCCTTCTCGAATTGAGCGACCAGACGGTGGGGAGGCGGCAACATGAGTGGTGACACCCTCCCTCTTAAGTCTGGATCAACCGGGGCGCAATCCGGTTTTGCAGGGGCCCGGGGGCCTTGCTCCACAGGGCCGTTCAAAGGATCCGCCAGCCTCCCGGCTAGCGCCGTCCGAGACCCAGTTCGTTCCGGCAGTAGGCAATACTCTTTGCGATATCCTCCCGCTGGTCGACTCGACCCGCTTCACGCGGCTTTCCCTTCCTCGCCAGGGCCAGGAACTTCTCATAGCCTTCCGGTTTTCCCTTGGGCCAGGACTTCCAGAAATCCTCGGTCTTCACCTTCAGTTCCCGGTTGAATCCTGAGATCGTCTCGATGTTTACCGCAACATGGGGACAAAGCTCGGCAAACCGCTTGAAGAAGGTTTTCAGGTCGGTGTCTCCAGAACCCATGGCTGTCCACTGGACTGTCACTCCATTCTCACTTTCCCATATCGCGGAATCCCGCAGGCTGGTGGTGAGGACATACTTACCGATATTTTCCAAGGCCTGCACCGGATCCTCCATGGTCCAGGCCGCATTGCCGGAATCAAAATTGGCTCCGACGTAATCGGGACCGGCCTCTTCAATCAGGCCCTTGAGCTCGAGGGTGTGCATGTCCCCGGCATGATTCTCCATCGCGACCTTGATGCCGGAGTCCAGGCAACGTGTGCGATTACGCTTGAGCACCTTCACCGTATCGGCGATTCGGGCTTCAATTCCCCCTTCCGTCTTCCGGTCATCTCCAGCCCCCAGGATCACACGGAACGCTGGAGAACCCAGTGCCTTTGCGGCACGAATGCCGAGCTGAAGATGCTCATCAGCCGTGCCCCAGGTATCGCGAAACCTGACCGAGGTCGGGCAGATGCTCCAGCTTCCGAGGAGAATCTTGACCCCGGCATCCTCGCCCCGTTTGCGCACATCCGTCAGATACGCATCGTCCATCTTCTCCAGTGGCCCGAAATCCGTGATGAAGAGGGTATCGCATTTCAGCTCGGCCGCATAGTTGATGAGCTCCGGAGCCTTCCATTTCATCGCCCGCACCGCAAAGTTGTCATAGCCAAGAGCCAGCTTTCTCTGGGTCTTGATCTTCTCTGCCCCGAACACCCCGGGTCCAAGGAAAGGAACACTCGCCGCTGCTCCCTGCACGAAATTTCGCCTCTTCATGAGCTCATCCAACCCCGAAACCGGGGGTCCGATCAAGCCATACCGACGCAAGCCCCGGGAGGAAGGCATTTTGACGATTGAAAGGCCCTGCCTCCTCACCCATTACTGCTTTTCCATGCGCCTCTCTGTCCTGCTACTCATCCTCCTGAATACAGGGATCAAGGCCCAGCTCGACGCCTGGTCTCCCGTTTCCATTCCTCAAGAGGAGGGCTGGAAGGGAGGGAAGGGGTTCGGATGGTACCGGGCCTGTGTCACTGTTCCTGCCGAATGGAAGGGCAGCCGACTCCTCCTCATGGTGGAGGCGATCAGCGACGTGGATGAGGCGTTCTTCAATGGCCACAAGATCGGGGCCAATGGGTCCATGCCACCCCTCTACGGAAATCCATCCAGCAGCGTCCGGAGGCCCTTCGTGATCGAGCCCGACCAGATCCACTTCGGCGAAAGCAACCTCATCGCCTGGCGGGTCTTCAGCAAGAGTGAGAGGGGGGGCATCCTGAAGGGGCCTGTCCACCTGAGCCGGGTCGACGACGCCATCGACCTGAGCGGCACCTGGCTCTTCCGCCGCGGGGACGTGCCGGGCTGGGCCCGGTGGGGAGACGATCTGTCTCTTATACACATCTCCGAGCCCACGAGACCGTACTAGATC
>CAWWCX010000258.1:0-6090 GCA_963935445.1 uncultured Roseibacillus sp. | reverse complement strand
CACCGGCCGCCAGGGCGGCTCCGCCGAGAAAATGTCGTCGTGCAGGGTTCATGGGGTGATCGTAGGCCAGACTGGTGGCGCTTTCCAATAAGCAAAACCTCCTTCGGACTTCCCTGTCCAACGGGGATCAGTTACCAAGTCCATCCACCTTTCCCCATGCGCCTTCTTTTCACCCTCGATCTCCTTCTGCTCCTCTTCATCGCCGCTCACCCGGCCACCTCCGCGCAGGCCCGGAAGAGCCCCAACTTCGTCATCATTCTCGCTGATGACATGGCCTGGGATGACCTCGGCCCCTTCGGAAACAAGGCCGTGCAGACTCCAAACCTCGACCGGCTGGCCTCCGAGGGCATGTGTTTCGATCAGGCTTTTCTCACCATCAGTTCATGTTCCCCAAGTCGCGCCAGCATCCTGGCCGGCCGCTATCCCCACCAGACGGATGCCGAGGAGCTTCACTGGCCTGTTCCGGCCGCGCAGAGCATCTTCCCCCAGAGTCTCAAGGAGGCTGGCTATTTCGTGGGGGCAGCTGGCAAATGGCACCTGGGAGAAGCCATGCGGAAACGCTTCAGCGTCGTGCGTGAAGTAGACACCTCCGGGTTCCAGCTTCCTGCCAACGCCGGCGCCAATGCGGGGGGCCAGTTCCGGGAGACCGCGAGTGGAGACGCCAAGAGCGGGTGTGCCGATTGGATCCCGCTCCTGCGCGAACGGGATCCCCGCAAGCCCTTCTTCGCCTGGCTCGCGGCGGTCGACCCCCACCGCCCCTATGACGAAAACATCCTCGAACACCCACATGATCCCGACGAGGTCGTCCTTCCCCCCTATCACCCGGACACCCCGCGCGTCCGCGAGGACTACGCCCGCTACTACGACGAGATCACCAGGCTCGATCATTTTGTCGGGCTCGTGCTCGCGGAGCTGGAGGCCCAGCAGGCCGTCGAGAATACCATCGTGATGTTCTTCAGCGACAACGGCCGGCCCTTCCCCAGGGACAAGACCACCCTCTACGACAGCGGCATTCGCACCCCACTCATCGTGCGCTGGCCCGGCGTGGTGAAGCCAGGCACTCGCTGCGATCAATTGGTCAGCGCGGTGGACCTCGCCACCACCATCCTCGCACTCGCTGAACTGCCAGTCGGCGACACCTATGTGGGGCGGGATTTCACCCCCCTTCTCAAGGGGGGGAACAAGGCAATTCGCGATGCCATCTTTGCGGAAAAGAACTGGCATGACTACGAGGACCGGTCACGGGCCGTCCGCGAAAAAAGATTCAAGTACATCATCAATCACTACTCCGATCTTCCCGGCACCCCTCCCGCCGACGCCGCCCGCAGCGACACCTTCAAGGAAATGCAACGCCTGCACGCAGAGGGAAAGCTGCCCGCCATCCAGGCGACCTGTTTCACCGCCCCCCGCCCCGTGGAGGAACTCTACGATCTTGCCTCCGATCCCTACGAGGTGAAGAACCTGGCCCAGGACCCCGCCCACCAGGAAACTCTCAAGCGCCTGCGCGCCAAGTACGAAGCCTGGCGCACCCGCACCCGGGACCGGCTCCCGGCCCGCCGCACTCCCGATGAATTCGACCGGGTCACCGGCAAACCTACCCCCGCCCGCATCCGCCCCCGCTGGTCCAAGGCCAAGATGATCAAGGAAGGCGTCCTCGCTCCGTGATTTACTCCTTGGACCGCTTTCCGCGAATCCACCCCATCACCATCACCGGCGGCGGACAGGCCATCACACAGCTCTTCGGACAAAAACCTACCCCGAAGCCGCGATGCGTTGCAGGTCGGCGCGCGTTTCCGCGTAACTCCGGTCGTAAGCGAGAACCCGGGGATCGGGCTCCTCTCCACGATGCTTGCAAACTTCGCGGTAGAGGTCGGGCCACCAGTTGCGGTGATCGGTCAGGCCATCCTTCTTCCACTGCTCCCAGTCCGAAACCACCTTGTCCCAACAGGCGCTCCCGTATTCCGCGGCTGCCGCCACCGTCTCGAAGTCCTTCACGTACCAGTCGCGGCCGATGCGCGCGTGCAGCACCTCGTCCGCCCAGTCGAAGTCTTGAATCAATTCCGAAAACTCGTCCCCGGACTCGGTTCCCACTTCCCACTCATACCGCTTCCCCGTCTTTGACATGAGCCCCTGCTCGATGAACCAGAGGACCGCGTGACGCTCCCGGGGAGTCAGCTGCTCATTCAATCCCTTGGACCAGGTGAAATTGATCATCACCTTGCTCGGCCAGTCGATGCCGTTGCGGGCAAAACCGACCTCTCCCATCATGGCGTGGCGAGCCTCATCCCAGAGCTGGCGCGTCATATCCCGGTAGAAGCCCCACGGGCGACCACCCATTTCCTCGTCATCACCCGCCTCAACCATCTCGAACAGAATGGAAGCCATCATTTCGGGGACATCAATCTCGCGGAGCCGCTTGTAAAACATCATGAACACCTTGTCCCTGCTCTCGAAGGAGTCATCGTAGAGAAACTCCTCGGCATGAACACCCATGTTGTAGGGGTCCGGAAACCGCTCATCCCGCCGCGGGGTTCCATCATAGCAGAACTCTTCCACCGGGAACCCCGGGGCCGGGGCCGGGCCCTTGACTTTCGTCCGGTCGAGCCCTCCCGCGGACTCGAGCAGGACACCCAGCTCCGCCCCCCACTGACCAACATCTCCCTGCGGGCCCTGACCTGCATCCTCCAGGGCGGCACAAGCACTCTCTCCCCACGCTATCATGTCCTCGATCTCCGGCAGGATCATACGAAGGAGCCGCCGCCCGGGGGCATCGGTCAGGGGATTGGTATCCTCCCGGTAGCGCTCCATGCTTTCACGGAGGGCCGGCAACGCGACCCGGTAGAGGCCTTCCATGAAGTGTCCGGGATCCGGAGCCTTGAGAATCTCATCAAAGAATCTCTCCAGATTCTCATCGGGCACCTTGTCCAGCCCAAGCGGAGGATGACGCAACTCCGCCACCCGGTCCCTGAGCAACGTGATGTGCTCGGCCACCAGATAGGAGTGATAGCTGTAGCCCATCTTCAGCTCATAGATCGGTTCAGCGGCAATCCGGGAGAGCAACATCCGCCATGTGCGCTGCAGGGAGTAATGAAAACGCTTCAGCCGGCCCACGCACTCCTCGACTCCCAGGCCCGGGCCAGCCGCCTCCCGCAGGTCAGCGACCCCCGCCAGCATCGGAAGGCCGTGCAGGGATTTGTAATTCTTCAGCGTATCGTCGCTCATTGTTTCATCCTCCTACGCCAGACCGCCGGTGATTTCAACCCGATCCACAGGGCCCGTTCCTCCGCGAACCCACCGCGCCCGGAACTACCCTGCAATCCCCTCGTAGACCTGTCCCTCGTTCTGGTCCACTCGCTCGGGGCGACCCTTATGGTAAAAAACGGTCTCGGTGTGATCCAGTCCCAGGAGGTGCAGGATGGTCGCGTGGATGTCGTGCACGTGCAGTCGGTCCTCCACTGCGAAGAGACCCAGCTCGTCGGTCGCACCAATGGTGGACCCGGCCTTCACCCCGCCGCCCGCCATCCAAATCGTAAAACCGGTCGGATTGTGGTCCCGGCCATCACCCTTCTCGCTCATCGGCGTGCGGCCGAACTCACCGCCCCAGATCACGAGTGTTTCATCCAGCAAACCCCGCTGCCGGAGATCCCGGATCAATCCCGCAATCGGGAAATCGACTGCCTGACAGAGGCGCGTGTGGTTGGGCTCGATGTTGTCGTGACTGTCCCACTTGCTCCCTGCCCCGTGATAGAGCTGCACAAAACGCACCCCCCGCTCGACCAACCGGCGGGCGAGCAGGCACTGGCGTCCGAAGATGGAGGTCTCCTTCCTGTCCAGACCGTAGAGCGCCCGAGTGGCCGCACTCTCGCTCTCCAGGTCCACGGCTTCCGGGGCCTCCATCTGCATGCGCCCGGTGAGCTCGTAGCTCCGAATGCGGGCCTCCAGTTCACTATTGGACTCCCGGCCATCCTGGTGATTCCGGTTCAGGGCATTGAGAAAATCCAGCTTATGGGCCTGGCGCTCGTCCGAAACGCCCTTCGGATTGTTGAGGTGCCGGATGGGCTGGGCCCCCGCCTCAAAGAGGGTGCCCTGGTGAACCGCGGGGAGAAACCCCTGCCCCCAGTTGCGCACTCCGTTCACCACCATGGCGTCGGTATCCTTGATCACCACGAAGCCCGGCAGGTTTGCGTTCCTCGTCCCCAGCCCATAGGAGACCCAGGACCCGAGGGAAGGCCGCCCACCGAAGACCGAACCCGTGTTCATCTGGCAGACGCCCCCCGCGTGGTTGATTCCGTCCGAGACGCAGGAGCGGATCACACACAGTTCGTCGGCAATTCCCTCATGGTGCGGCAGCCAATCGGAGATCCAGAGACCACCCTGTCCACACTGCTTCCAGGTCCGGGGCGAAGCCAGCAGGGGGGAGCCCTGCTCGCCCATCGCTGTAACGGGCCGTTCAAAGCTCCCCGGCAGGCTCTGCCCCGCCAGTTCATTGAGCAACGGCTTGGGATCGAAGAGATCCAGATGGCTGGGGCCCCCTTCCATGAAGAGCCAGATCACGTTCCTTGCCCGGCCAGCATGATGAGGAATCCTGGCAGCACTCGACTCCAGGGGCCGGGCTCCCGCCACGTCGGCGCCCTTCAACAGCGCACTGGCCGCCACAGCCCCGAAGCCGCAACCGGCCGTCCGAAGGAACTCCCGGCGGTTGGAGGGATGGCTGATGCGGCCGCAACTCATGATCGGAAACCTGAACTTACCTGGAAAACCTGAGTATCCGATGGTTAAAGCTGTCTACCACGTAAAGCGCACCCTCTTCATCGTATCGCGCACCGTGAGGACGATTGAGCTGAGTGTCGATGGGCCCCTGGCCAATCAACGCCCCCTTCCTGCCCGGGACCCCGGCAAGCAGATGAATCGTCCCGTCAAGCGGACGGTAGAGCCGGATGCAGTGATTGACGTCGTCGGTAATCACGATATTGCCCTGCGGATCGAGCGCGAGATGCTTCGGTCCATTCAGGAGCGCTTTGCGCCCATCACCGCCATCCCCGCCGTAGCCCTTTTTCCCCGAGCTGTTGACCACGGTGTAGATCCGGCCGTCCGGCTTTACCTGGCGCAGGGCGTTGCCTTCCCGCGAGGCGATGAAGATACTTCCGTCCGCCCCGTAGCAGGCCGCGCGCGGAGCGACCAGGGGGGCCTCGGTAGCAACCGCTCCATCAGCCGGTCGCCCCCGCGTTCCATTACCTGCCACTGTCCTCACAATCTGTTTCCGCAGGTCGACTTCGCGGACCCGGCGATTACCCAGATCCGTCAGCAGGAGGCGGTCCTCCGCCTCATTCAGCGTGACGGTGTAGATCCCGTTAAAGCGAGCCTCATCAGCCCGTCCACCATCTCCTCCAAAGCCACCCTTTCCTCCCATCCCTGCAAAGGTCGTGATCTTTCCCTTCTCTATGAGACGCACCCGATGATTGAAGGTATCCGCAACGAAGAGCCGTCCATCCTTCGTCCGGGCAAGGTCGTGCATCCCGTTGAAACGGCCTCCCGCGGCCGGCCCTCCGTCTCCTTGTGCCACATCTCCAAGCCGGCTTCCCGCCCTGCTGTGCGCCCCCGATATCACACCGAATGTCCCATCCGGCTGGAAGGAGAACACCCGGTTCCCGTTTTCATACTCCACCCCGTACATGACTCCCCTCGCATCGAAGACCACCGAGAAGGGCTCGCGCAACTGACCGTCCCCGCTCACCACCTCTACTCCGGCGGAGAGGACTCCTCCTCCGAGGACAAGTCCGGCGAAAACGGCGCTAGTGCAGGTAGAGGAATTCATTACTGGTAAGGAGAGCATGACAGAAATCAGCAAGGGCCAGAAGAGCGGGGTTGCCTCCCTGCAAACCGGGGCGAAGCCACTTCGCGCCCGCAAAGGGCTCTTCAATGGGTTGTCCCCCGGGGAGCAGGTCAGCAACAGCTGCGGAAGCATCCCCACCGGCAATGAGCAGTTTCTCCCGGGAACGGACGCCATCCCTGATCGCCAGGCGGGCGAGTTCACCATCCCACATCGCCCTGTCTCTTATACACATCTGACGCTGCCGACGATATGCAGTG
>CAWWCX010000257.1:0-6140 GCA_963935445.1 uncultured Roseibacillus sp. | reverse complement strand
ACACACTGCATATCGTCGGCAGCGTCAGATGTGTATAAGAGACAGTCTATGAGGAAACCGGGCAAAACGAACCCGGCAATTCCAATTTTACCTGGAAGGACTCGGCGGGAGACGGCCGCTACCGGAAATCGATCTACACCTACTGGAAGCGCATGCTCCTTCATCCCACCCTCGCCAGCTTCGATGCCCCTCCAAGACAGGTGTGTGTGGCCCGGCGTTCGCTTACCAACACTCCGAGGCAGGCCCTTGTCACCCTGAATGACCCCGTCTTCCACGAATGTGCCCGGGCGTTCGCCCGGCGCATCGTCACGTCCCACGCAGCTACCGGGAAACGCCTCGATTTTGCCTTCAAACAATGCCTGGGCCGCCTGCCCGACCGAAGGGAGCGAGAACAGTTCAAGCACTTCGTGGCGACCGGAGGCAACACGGCCTGGCTCTCGATCGCCACCGTCCTGCTCAATCTCGACGAAACCCTGACCCGCGAGTGATGGAGCCCCTTGCCCACCAGATCACCCGGCGACATCTCCTGGGCCGGTCCCCCCTCGCCCTCGGCTCCTTGGCTCTGGCCTCCCTCTGCCACGCTGAACGGGGAACTTCAGCCGGACTCTCCTCGACCGGCCCCGGCGGCGCCCTCCACTTTGCGCCCCGTGCCCGGCGCGTGATCTACCTCTTCATGTCGGGCGGCCCCTCCCATGTGGACACCTTCGACCCCAAACCTCTCCTCAGCGAGCGTCACGGGCAGGAAATGCCCCCTGAAATCATCGCGAACCATGAATTCGCCATGATCAAGGAAACCCGGCCCCGGGTGAAAGGATCTCCCTGGTCCTTTCGCCCCCGGGGGCAGAGCGGAACGGAGGTGTCCGAGCTCTTCCCCCACGTGGGCCGGGTAATCGACGAGATCGCGATGATCCGGTCCCTCCACACCGACAGCTTCAACCACGACCCTGCCGTCATGTTCATGAACACCGGCAGCGTGCGCTTTGGCCGACCCTCCATGGGCTCATGGCTCTCCTACGGTCTGGGCTCGGAAAACAGCGACCTCCCCTCCTTCATCGTGCTCGTGTCCGGCAAGAACCGGCAACCTCTCCTCGATAGCTACTGGGGGGCCGGCTTCCTGCCCTCCAGGCACCAGGGAACCACCTTCCGGACCTCCGGCGACCCCGTTCTCCATATCAAGAATCCACCGGGAGTGACCCGGGCGGAGCGCCGCCGCCAGCTGGACCTTCTCAAGTGGATGAACACGCACAGGCACGAGGCCGTCAACGACCCCGAGATTGCCACCCGCATCGCCCAGTACGAACTGGCCTATCGCATGCAGGTCTCCGTCCCCGAGCTCACAGACATCACCAGCGAACCGGAGTCCACCCGCCAGGCTTACGGAGCTGATCCTGGTAAGGCCTCCTTCGCCAACAACTGCCTCCTCGCCCGCAAACTCGCAGAACGGGGCGTCCGCTTCATTCAGCTCTACGACAAGGGCTGGGACTCTCACGGAGAGATCAGGAAAGACCATGCAACCCGGTGCCGGCAGGTCGACCAGCCGATCGCCGCCCTGCTCAAAGACCTGCGCCAGCGAGGCCTCCTCGACGATACCCTTGTGATCTGGGGCGGCGAGTTCGGGCGCACCCCCATGTCACAGGGCCAGGGCGAGAAGGCTGGCCGCGATCACCACCCCCATGGCTTCACGATGTGGCTGGCAGGCGCTGGAATCAAACCGGGTATCGTGCACGGGGCAACTGACGAGTTCGGCTACTTTGCCCGGGAGGACAGGGTCCACGTCCACGATCTTCACGCCACCCTGCTCCACTGCCTCGGCCTGCGGCACAAGGACTTCACTTTCCAGCACCAGGGACGTGCCTTCCGCCTCACCGACGAATTCGGCAAGGTCGTGCAGCCGCTTCTCCTGTGAGAGTCCGCTACCGCAAACTCCCCGTGCTACGCGGGGCCACGTCCTTCTCTACAACTCAATGAGTTTGCTGCCGTTCTGCGCCGACTCCAGGCAGGCGTCCAGGATGGCCTGGGTCTTCAGCGCGGCCTCCGGCCAGAAGGAATCGGGCTTACCCCCCAGGGCCAGATCCGCAAAATTGCGGAAGAGCTTGGTCTCCTGAGCGTCAACGTCATTGCCGCCGGACTCGTTGACAAATTCACGCCGGAGATGCTTCTCCATCGTGAACTTGCAGCCCTCGACTACGAACTCGGCATTGTTGACCCAGAAGTCGAGCTCGCCATCAGGGTAGGGCAGGACGAGGTCATCGAGCCGGATGTTTCCCTTGTCACCACTCACGTGCACCCACTGCTGGTGGTTTGTGAGGAAGGAATTGTAAAAGGTGGCTGAGATCCCGTTGTCAAAGAAGAGCTCCGCACTCAATTCAGTGGGAACCTGACTCGGAGAGTCAGCCCGGGAAGCCGTGGAGAGCATGGTCGCCCGCAACGCCTTTGGCATCTCATAGTTCATTACGAAGAGGGTTGCCCTGATGGTATACCACCCCAGGTCCCCCAGGCAGCCCGCCGGTTCGAGTTCACTGCTGAGCCGGATGTTCCCGGCAAGGAATTCCGGCGGCGCGCAGAAGCTGAAGGCCGTGGCGATCCGCGTGATCCGGCCCACGTTGGCAGGATCATCGAGAGCAGCCCGCAGTTTCGGCAGCCGATCGCTGTGCATGTACATGATTCCATCCATGAACTGCACGTTGTTGGCTTCGCAGGCTGCCGTCATCTCCACCAGGTCGGCGTGACTCACCGCACAGGGTTTCTCACACATCACGTGCTTGCCGGCATTGGCAGCCTTGATCACCCACTCCTTGCGAAGACCGGTCGGAAGGGGAATATAAACCGCATCAATGTCCCCCGCAGTCACGATCTCATCATAGCTGCCGATCGCCCGCGGCGCCTCATCGTAGGGCACTTCCTGCTGGCATTCATCAATGAACTGCTGTGCCTTGGCCACATCGCGGCTTGCCACCGCGGTCACCGTTCCGTTCCCTGAATTCCTGATCGCCTCCCAGTTCTTTCGCGCGATGCCTGCGGTGCTGAGAATTCCCCAGCGCAATGTCTGTGCCATGAACGGGATTTAGAGCGATCCCCAAGCCAAGGGCAAGTCACACTTGAGAGGGCCATGACCTCCCTCCCCGGCCGGCCGCGCTGGGACCCCGGGTTCAGTTCGCCGCCTGCGCCATCAGCGTCCTGAGACGCTGCACCACCTGCGCGTGCTTCCCGGCCAGATTCCGCTCCTCTCCCGGGTCCTTCCCCAGGTCATAGAGTTCGATCGGTTTCCCCGCGTCCACCTGGACGGCCTTCCAGTCCCCTGCCCGCAGAGCCTGCTTCTTCCCGAACTTCCAGTAAAGGTAGTCATGGCTCGCCTGCTCCCTGCCCCGCAGCGCATTGACGAAGGATATTCCATCGACGTCCCCGGGAATCTCCGCCCCGGCCAGTTCGCAGGCCGTCGGAAGGAAGTCCCAGAAGGCAAGCGGCTCCGAACAGGTCGTCCCCGCCTCAACGACTCCGGGCCACCAGCCGATTGTGGGGACGCGGATGCCGCCTTCATACAGGTCGCGCTTGAAGCCCCGTAACGGACCATTGGCATCGAAGACTTCGTGGCGATGACCACCTTCTGAATGAGGGCCGTTGTCAGAGGTAAACATCACCAGCGTCTTCTTCTCCAGATCGAGCTCCCGGAGCAACTTCACCAAGCGTCCCACGTCACGGTCCATCCAGCTGATCATTGCGGCCTGACCCTTGGAGACATTGGACCACTCCATATCCGCATAACGGCCGTAATCGGGAATCTCCATGCCATCGCCATGAACCCGTCCTCCCTCGTTGTTGGCATGCGGAATGGTCCAGTGGACGTGCAGGAGAAAAGGTTCGTTCCTGTTGTCTCGAATGAACTCGAAGGCCTGCTCGGTCATGACCGGATGAGACCAGGTCACCCGGCTCGAGGAAACCCGGCCGCGCGCCTGTGGGTGACTGGAGAGAACGTTTCCCGCGAGGGGAAACTTTTCCGCATTCCGCCAGAGGTGAGTGGGGTAATAATTGTGCGCCTGCCCCTGGTCGAGGTAGCCCATCCAGAAATCAAAACCATTTTTCAGCGGAAAGCCGCTCGTCTCAACACCTCCCATTGCCCACTTGCCAACCCCGCCAGTACGGTAACCCTTCTTTTTCAGCAACTCTGCCACCGTGGTATCCCCGGGAACAAAGTGATAGCCTGCATTCGAGGAAATCGGCGTGTGCCCCATGTGCTTGCCCGTCCACAGCGACAGGCGTGACGGGCGACACACCGTACATCCCGCATAAAAATCCGTGAACCGCATTCCCTCCCTGGCGAGCTGGTCGAGATTCGGAGTCGCGATCGTTTTCTGTCCGAAGCACCCCAGGTCCCCATAGCCCAGGTCATCGCACATGATCCAGATGACGTTGGGCTTCTCCGGAAGGTCCGCGCCGCCGGAGGCGGACGGGAGCGAAATCAGGAGAGCAGAAGCAAAGAGAACCCGTAGCATGGCGGGCAGGTAACCAGCCAGGGGGCGCGCCGGCAAGAAGTCGTCGCGGCGCCTTCAGATCCGCCCGCCCCCGGGCCCAGAAACAACGGGCACCTGCCCGTCGTCAGACATGGAAGCGCTCAAATTCGAGCACATGATAAGAACCCTCCTTCACCAGGAAAAAAGAGAGCGCGATTCCCATGAGAGAAACATCGTCTTCCTTCGCCCGATGCGGCTC
Organism: uncultured Roseibacillus sp.; assembly: GCA_963935445.1. GTDB lineage: Bacteria > Verrucomicrobiota > Verrucomicrobiia > Verrucomicrobiales > Akkermansiaceae > Roseibacillus_B. The sequence goes on along the minus strand of CAWWCX010000257.1, from coordinate 1,433 downwards.
GTGAGTGACGGGGAGGAGGGCCATCGCCCAGCCATCCTCCTGCTCACCGGAGAGTTCATCCACACACCACTCGATCTCCATCTTTCCATCAATCAGATCAATGAGGCGCTGGTTGGGGATGATGGGCACCATGTGGTCACTTTCATTGAAAAAGGCCGCGATGCGCTCTTCCAACTGTTCCGGGGACATGGACGCCCCCTCTCCCCAGCGGATAGCGGAAACGGCTGCCGCAAAGTCCCCCCTGGCCAGGAGGTCCACCCATTTCCAGAAACCCTCCCGGAAAGTAGCATCTTCCCGCTCGACTGGCAGTTCCAGTAACCCCACCACGATTCAGTTCCCTCTTCCTCCGCTGATCGGCCTACTACTTCATCGGTGAGTAATCGGTCGCTACCAACAGGGTGGATTGTACTCCGCCGGGCTTGCGCAGGATCGGGCCCTTCTTCTCGGAAGCCGTGCGGGCCGCCTGCCAATCGGGGTCCTTCCGAAAGCCTTCCCAGGAAGCCGCGCGCGTCTTGGCATCCCTGTGTGAAATCAGGTATGTGAGCGTAATATCCGCGCCGTCCTGGTCCTCCATCAGGTCGCAGTAGAGTATGTTGGTCATCCCGTGCCTTGTGAAGAGGGCACAGGTATGATCCCGAAAACGGCTGTTGATGTCCGGACGCTTCCCCTCGTTGGTCACGTAGGTGCGCAACTCGAAGAGGCGATCCGGGTCGGCAGCCTCAATCTTGAGCACGGGAGAATAGTCAGTCGCGGTCAGGAAGGTGCTCTCGATCTTGCGCACCAGCTTGCCGCCCTTGATGGACGCCTTATAGGCAGCGACCCAGTCGGGGTCCCCCAAGAAAGCTCCCCAGGAGTTCCTCGCAGCCTGTCGACTGGCATGTGAGATGATGTAAACGAGTCGGTTATCCTTGTTCTGAACAGGCACCCAGTAACCCAGGTTACGCATTCCGTGCTTCTCGAAGAGCTTGCAGGTATGATCGCGGAAACGGGCATGCAGGGCATCCAGCTTTCCCTCGTGAGCATAGTAGGTGCGCAGTTCATAGACCCTCGGAGAGGGCTCTTTCCCCTCCTCTTCGGCGGGAAGGGAGAAAGGAAGGAGCAGGAGCAGGGTAGTAAGGCTTGCTGGAAGGTTCTTCATGTTTGGATAAATCGATTGTCCTGTGAGTGTTAGCGGCAAGGCCGGCACGTCGCAATCTTTCCCTCTGCAATCAACTGCCGGGACCCGTTTCCCTTCCAGACAGCGTCAGCGAGCTATTGCTTCATAGATTCAAACTTTCCGCTGATCTAAAGGCGTAACTTCTAAGTTGACGCTCCCGCCCTTCACCCTGAGACTGCAACCAAGCTGCTCTTGTAGCTGCAGATTTACACGATAAACCCATTTCCATAGGCAACCCAACAGAGGGGGGAGAACTTCGGTTCTCCCCCTTCTCTTT
>CAWWCX010000256.1:0-6157 GCA_963935445.1 uncultured Roseibacillus sp. | reverse complement strand
CTAGTACGGTCTCGTGGGCTCGGAGATGTGTATAAGAGACAGCCAGGGAGCGATCCCCGGCCCTCCCCGGCCCCGCGATGAGGAGGCCCGGTGTTATGGGACGGTCACTTCGAAGTCGTCAATATACCAACCGGCGAAGACGGCGACATCATCCGTGGTGAGGCGGAATTCGATCCGGATGGTCCTGTCGAGGGCCTCGGCCGGGATATCGTGGGTGGAGAGTTCCCAGTCGTCGATGAAGTCGGTCAGGGTCGGGATGAGGACTGCGATTTCGGAATTGTCGGAGGCATCGAGAATGGAAACCGTGCCGAAGTCGTAAACGGCGAAGGGGGCGACGGTTTCCGGGGGCTCGATGTCATAGTAATGCATGAACCTGAGGGTTGCCCCACCTGCTCCGCTCAGGTCGATGGGAGGTGAGCGCAGGTAGACGTTGGCATCCAATGAGTAGTCACTGTTCAGGTTGGTGGCGAAGCAGTTATCCGGGCTGAAGGCCTCGAACGGCCCGCTGGTCGGGGTTCCCAGTTCCCATGTTGTGCCGTCCGCCCCGTCGGAACCGGTTTCCCAATCGTCCGCACCGTTCTCAAAGGTATTCGTGTAGACGGCTTCAGGAGGGGCCGGGTAGGACTCGATCACGAAGAGTCGGGTCGGGTCCGCGGGCATCGGAACGCTCAGCGTATTCTGCGGTGGGGTGGCGGTGATGGCACTGTGGTCCTCGAAGATCGGCCAGGTGATGGGCGCATCGGAAAAGCTGGCAGCTTCACTGCGGAGATTATACAGGAGTCCGGCGCCGCTGGGCCAGGTAAAGACGAGTTCGTCTCCGACGCGCTGGACCCCGAGCTGCATCTTTGGCGCACTGCCCTCCGGACGTGAGAAGGTGAGATCGCGGACCGTGAAGATTTCACTGTTTGAATTGTTGATGGCCTCGATGACAAGTTGCGCTGAGCTGGCCGCTGAGGGAATGGTGGCATTCAGTTCCAGGGTATAGCTTCCCGGGCTCGGGGCGAGTTCGGCTCCACTCAGGACACCATCGGCAAGGACGGTGTCATGCGGGGTGATAAGACTGACCGTGCTGTTTGGATTGCCGTCGAGAACCAGATAGGCATTAAAGGAGTCGTCCGACTCATTCCCGGTGGAGGAATCGTCAATCTGAAGGACGCCGCTGACGAGAATCTCGCGGCTCGTCCCGAGGTCCAGGACCTCGCTGGCGATGCGGCGCACCGCGCCCCCCGGATTGTTTATCGTCATGGTGCGTTCCAGACCGTTGATGACCCAGCCCGAGGAGTCAGTACCCGGGTCGCTGTTGACCGGGACGTGGCTTCCACTCCGCATATCGCTGGCGATGGCCAGAGGAGCCGCGATGGTCACGGAGGTGGCACAGAGCGGATCGTCTGCATCCTCAAGCATGAGCATGAGCGAGCCCCCGGTGAACTCGGCTACAGGCAGCCCGCTGATTTCCACGTCGTCGCCGTAGTTGCCGCCGGCATCGTGGGCGCTGCTGGTCGGGGTGTTAACTCTCCAGGCGGTCCCGAACTCTCCGGTGGCTGTGACGTTGAGAGTGAAACTGACGGTATCGTCGACGGTATTGTTGGGAGTGCCGCCATCGTTCTGGAGGACGTTGGATACCATGGTTTCCATCGTGCACTTGGGCTCCCCGGCCTGCAGTTGCAGGGCGAGCAGCATGTCGGAACTGCCGTTGGAGGCGCTATGAACGGCGACTGCGAGAGTGTGCTCGCCGGGAGGCAGCTCAAGGATCTGCGTGGACACGGTGGCGTTGCCTTCCAGGCCTGTCGTGGTATTGCCTCCGGTCAGGCTTCCGGCCGCAAGATCAAGCTCGGCCTCCCGGAGCTGGGTCTCGGTTTCCGCAGTGCCTGCAGCAAGGGTCGCGTAGGCATCTCTGATACCGGCTCCCATGTTGACCTGAAGGATCAGCACACCATTGAGGTAAATGAAGCCTCCATCGTCCATGACGTAGCGGAGCACGGGACTGGTGTAGGTGATTCCGTCATCGGGTACTGTAAAGGTGGTGCGAAAGTAATTGGTGTAGCGGTCCCCGGAAGAAGGAATGGGAAGGGCCGTCCCGAAGGCGCTGAATTCTCCGGGGGCGGGGATCGGGTTGGTGAGGTAGTCAATCGTGCCGTATCCGAAGGGAGCGCTGCCTTCACCCCCCTGGAAACCCGGCGCAGGGGCCGAGAAGGATGGTCCGGAGTAGGTGGCGTCGAAGTCGGCTTGGACCGCATGCCATGGGGTGGTGCCGGTGGGGTGAGGAGATGTTCCCGAGGTGCGGGGCAGGGCGCCAGCGATGGGATGAAGGTAGTTCCAGGTGTGGTCCCAGTCCAGGAAGACGCCCTGCGCCTTCAGGAGGGACGGAGTTAAGGCCAGGGCGAGTGTGGCGGAGAGAATGGATCTGCGGTATTTCATGGCAGTTTCGGGGCTGGGAGAGTGATCCGGAGGACCTGAGAGGCCAACGGATCATGATAGAGCGTTGGTGTATTATCAAGGAAAGGAAGAGCCCTCGAGACAAGCGAATTGTGAGGAACCCACCGAATATAACACAGGTTGGCGGGGCTGGAGGGCCAGATTGACAGGCTGGAAGTGTCTGCGTTTCCGTGGAGCCTCCCATCCGGCCCGGCAGATGACCGGGGAGGGGAGAGCGGGGAAATTCTCGAGCCGGATTGTTTCTCCCGGGCTCGTGAAGCAAGGGCGTCACACAAAGGAATCCTTCCACGCCAAGGGAGGGTGGTTACTAATGGAGCATGGCCTCGCTTATGATAATGGATACGCCTCGCAGAGGACAGGGTGCCGCCCGTTCCAGATGGTGGGCGTTCTGGAGCAAGACTGATCCCCGGTCGAGGGTGCCTGCCCGGGGCTCTCGCTCGCCGTCGGGGTGTTTACCGGGTATGATGGTTGCCTGTGCCCTTCCCTGGGTGCTTGGGGCTCCAGAAGTCCATGGCGATGATGGTCTCGTCCAGCGCGAGGATATTTTCAGTCGTCAGACCGATGGGTATCATACCTACCGAATTCCGACCATGGTGGTGACCGCCAAGGGGACGATTCTGACGTTTGTCGAGGGCCGGAAAACGCATCGTCGTGATCACGGAGATGTCGACTTGCTCATGAAGCGTAGTGAAGATGGGGGACGGAGCTGGTCGAAGCAGGTTCTCATCCATGAAGAGGGAGGAGATGCACTGATCCGTGTGGGGAATGCCTGCCCCATCATGGATCGGGACGGCGTGACGATCCACCTGCTGTTCACACGCAACGGACCGGACTGCCTGTTCTACACCCAGAGCAAGGACGAAGGGAAGACCTGGTCACCCTTCGTGACGAGTTCGGATGACCCGAAGGCCCGGGAATACCGGGAAGACAACTTTCTCAGGAAATTCGGCGAATCGCCGGTCGGGGTCGGGGCTGGCCCGGTACACGGGATCCATACCAGCAAGGGGCGTCTTATTGCGCCCTCCTACGCCGGGTTCAGGGTCAATGGGGAAGGACGGGGCGGGTCGTGCGTGATCTACTCCGACGATGGAGGGAAAAGCTGGCAGGCGGGCGGAGTCATCCCGTGGGTGCCGGAGTTTCGGCATGGAGAGTGCACGATCGTGGAGAGGAGTGATGGTTCGCTCCTTATGAACATGCGAACCTCTGCGCCGGGGAAATACTCCTTCGGCTACCGGTTGACCTCGGTGAGCGAGGACCACGGGATCACCTGGTCGAAGCCCGTGGTTGACAGGAACCTGCCGTGTCCGGCCTGTCAGGCGAGCATGATCCGGCTGAATGAGAAAGAGATTCTCTTTCTCAATCCGGCTGTGAATCACAATGGCGGGTTTGCGATCTGGAGTCGTAAGAATCTGACGCTACGGCTGAGTCAGGACGAGGGAGCGTCCTGGGTGGCGAGCCGGGTGCTTAACGAGGGATTGGCCGGATACTCCGATCTCGCAGTTTCGGGCAATGGAAACATTTTGTGCCTGTTTGAAAACGGGGTGCGTGATTATTGCGAGAAAATCACCTTCGTGGAGCTCAGGCCCTCCTGGTTGACGGATTCAAGGAAGTGAGGGTGGGTCGTCCTGTAAACAGGTGAGCCAGCTTTTTTCGGTTGCGTCCGTGACGGGTCCTTGAGCGAATGAGAGGCGATGAAAAGAAAGGTTCGTCTCATCTGTGCAGGAACTCTGCTTGCTGCGACTGCGGGCTCTCATGGGGCAGTATCGGATTGGCAGGCGGCTGCCGCGTCCCACTCCAACCTGATGCACCATTATAGCTTTGACGGAAGGACGGAGCAGGAGCGCATGAATGACGGGAAGGGGACGGCACACCTGGCGCCCCGCCTTTTCGGCACGGGAACACGTGAGCAGTTGAAGCTGGGAGTCTCCGGATTTGATGAGTCCTCGGCAGCGGCGCAGACTCACCGGGGGCCTGGTACTGACAATGCGGAGGGAGCCTATCTGCATACCCCCTCGGTGACGCTGGGGGATGCGATGTCGTATGAGATTCTCTTCTCTCCGGTGGATTCCGAGATCAGTGGAGGAACTTGGAACCTCGGGTACATCATCTCGGCCCGGGTGGGGGGCGATCGTGGATATTTTCTCACGCAGGGAGGGCCGCTTCCGAGTAATGGTACGAAAATCAAGAGTACGATTGGAAACTCTCACAGTGATCCGAATACCAATACGGTTCTGGAGAGCTTCACGGCGGGGAACTGGTACTACGTGGCAGGATCGTATACCGTGGGTCAGGGCAATGTGACATGGACAAACTACGTTGCGGACCTCACGGCGGGGGAGACCACGCTGACCGTTCTCGGACCCTTCACCAATGCCGGAGGGACGTATCCACTCGTGAGCAGCGAGGTGGGGATCGGGGGACGCTGGGACCGGCAGGAGTCCTTCTCGGGGCTCATTGACGAGGTGACCTTCTACGATGAGGCGTTGCCTGGAAGCATCTTTCAGAGACACCTTGCGCTGCTAACCGGCAAGCGGATTGCCCTTGCGGTGGAGGCGGAGGGAGAAGACCTGGTGCTGACCTGGGGGAGCACGCCGGGGAAGCGCTACAACGTCCGGAGTTCGACCGACCCAAGCGGGGCACCGGCGGGTTGGCCGGTCTTCGAGGGCCTGGAAAACCTGGCAGCGACACCCGGTGAAAACGTGCTCACCCTGCCCCGGCCTGACGACCGGGAACGTTATTTCGTTATCGAAGAGTTCACTCCGCCGCCGGTGGTGCTCTTTGCCGCGGACCTGGAGGAAGGGGCGGTGGGCTGGACCAGCGCGGTGAACGATGCAGGTGGCAACACGGCCTGGGAGCTGGGAACGCCTGCAGGTACCACGGGTCCGCTGACAGGGGCGGAGGGTTCCGCCAACGCCTGGTCCACCAACCTCGGAGATTTCGGGCCGGAGTCCGATATCTCCCTGCGGTCACCGCCGGTAGACCTCGGGGAGGCTGCGCAGCCCGAGCTGATGTTTGCGGCTTTCCGGGACGGAGATGGTTTCGGGGATACTGCTTCGGTTCGATTCCTTCGTTCCTCCGACCAGTCACTGCTCGGGGCAGCGGTGCCGATCGACATGACCGTGGTGGACAACGACTGGAGGACCATCACGGTCGAGCTTCCCCAGGAGGCGTTGGGGGAGGTGATCATGATCGAATGGAACTTCCAGAGTGACGCGAGTGAGGAAAGCTACAGCGGCCTCTCAATAGACAACATCAAGGTGACGGATTGATGTCGCGGGTCAGCTGATCGGGGTTGGAGTCTTCTTCGTCCAGCAGGACATCATCCGGGGTTCCAAAGGTGCCGTCCGGGCCGGCAGAAGAGAACTCCATGAGGGAGCCGGAGACTGGGTGAAAACGGAAGGGAGTGCCCCAGCGGTCGAGAAGCTCGCGGTGTTCGTTGAGAGCCGGGTGAGCCGGGTCCAGAAAGACAAGTTGGTGCTGGTTCTCGCCAGTGAGGGCGGCAATGACCTCCCGGTTTTCGCCTGCCACCGGGTTCTGCCTGAAGATTCGGAAGTAGTGGCCAACGACCTGGCGGAGTGTATCGAGGTCCGCCTCGCACTCCTGGTTCTCGCTGTTGAGAGAGGTGGTCATCGCCATCACATCCCGCTTGTGGATCGTGCCATCCGACTGCCGCTCGAAGCTGTCTCTTATACACATCTGACGCTGCCGACGATATGCAGTG
>CAWWCX010000255.1:0-6174 GCA_963935445.1 uncultured Roseibacillus sp. | reverse complement strand
ATGTCACGGACTCCATTATCTGGAAAGCCGACCGAGGGACTCCTTACGTGCCGTCGCCCATGCTTTACGATGGCCTCCTCTATATCACCCAGTCCAATCAGAACATCATGACCTGTCTTGATGCCCGGGATGGCAGCAAGGTCATTGAGCGGGTGCGGCTTCCCGAGCTTGGAGACATCTACTCATCGCCAGTGGGGGCCGCGGGTCGGATCTACATGACCGATCGGAAGGGCACCGTTCTGGTCCTGAAGCAGGGACGGGAAATGAAGGTTCTCGCGACCAATCAACTGGATGATAATTTTCACTCTTCGCCGACCCTGGCCGGGAAACAGTTGTTTCTACGAGGAACACGCTTTCTTTACTGTCTTGAAGAGGGAGGCGTGTTTGTCGGAAAAAAAGTCAAACCGGCACAGGTTCCCCCCGGAAGGAAGAAGGCTCCGGTAGCCAGGCCCCGGCCCGCTAAGTCGACTCGCGCGTTACTTGAACAGATCGCAAAACGCGAGATTCCGAAAGACTATCCGGGGGGGGACGGGCACCAGCCCTTCGTTGACAGGTGGTTCAAGAATGCCCCCCCTGAAAAGGCCATGAGAGTGGGCCAGCTCTGGAAGGAGCAGGAACGCCTGTTTCCTGATATGAAGAATCGTGGGGCGTCATTCATCAGGATCCTCGACTATGTCCGAACCAGCGGAGGTAAGCCGACCTCCGCTAAGCCGCCCCAGGAGGACGATCCCTTCGCGCAAGGCGAGGCCAATCCCCACATCAAGAGAAAGGTAAAGGCCGAGATTCGGAGGGAGCCGGGAAAGCCTGCCGGCAGGACGGGCGCCGTCTCCGGTCTTGTGAAAGGTTCGTCAGGGAAAGCGATGGGAGGGGTGATGATCTCGGCGTTCGACCCTGGGCGACGCCAGAGCACTTCCGTTTTCTCCCAGGCCGACGGGAGCTTCCGGATCGACAGCCTGCCCGACGCCACCTTCAGAATTCGTGCTCGTCTGCCTGGTCAGGGCGACCAGTGGATCGAAAACGTGAAACTCGGCAAGGAGGCCATTGAAATCACGATGGAAGCGGCCTCCGGCAAGGAACTGGAAGCGCAGCGCCCCGCCAGCAGTGCCTTCGCCCAACTGAAGTTCGAGAGCCCGCGCGACAGGTTGAACTTCAAAATGATGTGCGCCTACTGCCATCAGATTGGAACACCGGGGTTTCGGACCCCGGAGGAGCCAGTCGATTGGCAGACCATGATCACGAGAATGGATGGTTTCGGTGGTCTCTACCCCCACACCAAGAAGACGATCGTCCAGCGCCTCATCGACACCTACAAGGATGACGCGGTCGACAGCTGGCCCAGGTATGTCCCGCCGCCGGCGCCGACCGGCATGGTGACAGAGGCCAAGATCACCGCATGGGAGCTGGGGGAGCCGTATGTGGGCTCATTTCACGATCTCGAAGTGGGTGATGACGGCCTCGCCTACGTGGTCCACATCGGCAAGCAGTATACCGCCACCCTCGACCCCAGGACCGGGGAGAGGATCTACTACCGTCTACCCCGCGGATCGCATGGTCCGCATTCCATCGAGCCCGACAACGACGGTGAGATGTGGCTCACCCTCTGTGTCTCCGGAGAAATGGCCAAGTTCGACCTGAAGACCAAGGAATACACCATCTTATCCAGTGCCGAGCCGCCAGCGGAGCGTGGCTCGTGGCCGCACACCTTGCGGATCGACCCGAAGGATTCCGAGGGCTATATCTGGTACACCGACGCCGGCCGCAACTCGGTCTTCCGGTTGCATCCGAAGACCCTTGAGCGGAAGGAGTATCATCTGCTTGAAGCCGGTCAGGTCAAAGCCGGCGGCAAGGGCGAGTCAAAAGGAATCACTCCCTATGGTCTCGATTACTCCCCGGTCGACGGAATGATCTGGTACTCCAAGCTCAATGGCAATCGCATCGGCCGGATTGATCCGAAGGCGCCGGACGGCGACGTCACGGAATGGAACCCGCCCTTCCGCGGACCGCGGCGACTCCACGTTGCCCCGGATGGCATGGTGTGGGTGCCGGGGTTTGGCTCGGGTGTGTTCGGCAAGTTCGATCCCAAGAGCGAGGAGTGGACGACTTACCCGCTGCCCGATTATCTCAACCAGATTCCCTACGCCCTCAACGTCGCTCCCGACGGGATGGTCTGGATCTGCGGGACCGGCAACGACACCCTCTACCGGTTCAATCCTGAAACCGAGTATCTCATTGAGTTTCCGCTCCCGTTTCGCGTGAGCTACACACGCGAGATCGAGTTCGACAGGGATGGGAACGTCTGGACCAGCACGAGTGGGCCGGCACGGCACATGGAGAACGCCTGCGGGACCCTCATCAAGCTGGAGATTCCAGAGAGTGCTGAGGAATCCGGGGGCATGAAGCTGACGCCGGTCGAGCTCAGCCTGGAGGAGCAGGGCGTGCAGTCGGTTGCGGCGCGGCAGGAGGAGGCAAGGAAACTCGGCGCCCTCCTCGCCAAGATCGAGGCTCGCGCGCTCCCCAGGGAGTATCATGACGAGCCTCACCAGGAATACGTCGATCGGATCATGGGAGAATTGAGCGACGACCAGCGCGAGCGCGTGGGACGTCTGTTCAGTCAGCGCCGCAAGGCCGAGGTGGAGATGGAGAATGCCGGCCACTCGTTCGTCCGAATTCTCGACTATGTTGCGAAGGGTGGGCGAAGCACGGAGATCCCCGCCGAGCCTGGGCCTGGCACACCGTTGCAGCCAGAGCCGGCTGGGAATTCGAACAAGGGGCGAGGAAAGTCGCCCAGGGAGACGGAGCCGGGCAAGGACATCGTCAAGGTGATCCAATCCGGGAAGTTCGATGGGGCACCGTTCGATGCGGTGAAACTTGCTCTGACGGAGAAGGATCCCAAGGCCCGAGGAGCGGCTTTGTCAGCAGCCTTCGGACGACTGGGTGGAGGAGTCGGCGGTGTCGAGATTGATGCGGTGGTGGCGCGCTTGAATTCGCTGGCCAGTGAAAGGGACAAGGACTTCGCGATCAATGGGATGGCCCACGGTCTGGTTTCGTCAGATCCGGATGGGGCCTTGAAATGGGCCAATTCAATTTCAGATGAAGGATTTCGTAAGACTGTGGTGACGAACGTGACCCGGCGGATTGATGGGCAGCCGTCCCGGCCCAAAAAGAGTATCCCATCAGGAGTTGCGCCAAAATCGATCGAGCAGAAGACCGGTATTCACCGGCTCGAAAACGAGCGGCGCTCTCCCTTCGATGCCTTTATTTACGTGAATCGCATTCCCGACCACTCGGAAGAGGGAGAAGCCGCGGCTCAGTTCGCCGGTCGCATCCTTGGGCGCCTCGCCAATCAGGAAGGACGAGTGCTGCTGAAGCTGCCCAACGGAATGAACCGCAGCGCCTACAACGGCTTCAAAACGTTCCTCAGCTCTGAGCCATTCGCTGAGGCCTTCCAACTCTACTTCCGGAATGGAAAATGGTCCGCCGGAGAGCTCGAAGCGATGCTTCGAAGCAAGATGGCCAAGGTAAAAGACGGCGCACCCGAGGATGAGAGGCTCAAGATTTCTGAAGCTGACCTGCCCGACTTGACTTCTTTTCTCGGGACCCTTTCCGGTGTCGGTGATGAAGCGTTTCGAAACCTCATTCTCAGCGCCCGGGTCGTAGATGTCACAGCGCCAGCCGATTCGAAATCCACGCCGGCGAAACCCGGTTCCATTTCAGGCTTCATTCGCTATGACGGTACAGCGCCGAAACGCAAACGGATCTTCATGGATGAGGCCAGTCAGAAACTACACGACTCGCCGCCGCTGGACGAAAGTCTGCTCGTCAACGCCGAGGGGGGTCTCGCCAACGTTTTTGTCTATGTGAAGAATGCCCCTGAAGGCGACTATCCGGTGCCTTCCGAACCCGCCATTGTGGATCAGCAGGGATCCATCTTCGAACCACGCGTTCAGGGATTCAGGGTCGGCCAAACCGTGCAGATGAAAAACGGCGACCCGTTCATTCACAACGTGCGCTCTTTATCACGGGCCAACCCAATGTTCAATATCGTGCAGCCAGCCGGCACCCCCGACCGTGAGAAGATCTTTGAGAAGGCGGAAGGCCCCATCACGATCAAGTGCGACTTCCACCGCTGGATGACCGCTTATCTCTGGGTCATGGACCACCCCTTTTTCGCGGTAACGGATCGCGAGGGGCGCTTCTCGATCCCAGGCCTGCCAGCGGGCAAGTATACCCTCGCAGCATGGCACGAAGTGCTCGGGGAGCAGGAGATGAGAGTCACGGTGGGGAAGGGTCCCCCTCCTGCTGCTGGATTCACCTTTGGCCCGAGGAAGGAATGACACGTGCCTTTCGGGCCATCCCCCGGATTTTGGCTCGCAGGGAAAACGCATCGCATTTTGCCGCGTCTAAAAGGAAATAACGTGAAGCCTATTCTCACATTTCTTTGCTTCCTGCTTCCGGTTTGTAGCGTTTTTGCGAAGGACAAACAGCCAAACGTGGTGATCCTGCTGGCTGATGACCTGGGATCAAAGGATCTCGGCTGTTATGGCGGGCCGGTAAAAACACCTGTTCTCGACGGCTTGGCGGCCAGGGGGGTAAGGTTCACCGACTTTCACGCTGGCGCGGCGATTTGCTCGCCATCACGGGCAACCCTCCTGACCGGGCGGCAACATCTCCGCACCGGGATTTACGGTGTCCTGCAGGATCACATGCACGACATGCATCTGCTGGAGCGTGAAGTAACGATCGCGGAAGTGCTGAAGGAGGCCGGATACGGAACGGCCCACTTCGGCAAGTGGCATGTCGGCATGACCTCCGGTAAACGGAAAAAACCTTCACTCCAGGATCACGGTTTTGACTACTGGTTTGGCTTGTCCAATGGCGCAAATCCCAGTCACAGGAATCCCACCAACTTCATGCGCAACGGCAAACCAGTGGGGCCGATGAAAGGTTATTCCTGCCAGATCGTCGTCAGTGATGCGATCAACTGGTTGGAAACCAAGGCAAATCCCGATCAGCCGTTCTTTATGAACATCTGGTTCAACGAGCCGCACTCCAAGCTGGCGGCGCCCGACGAGATTACCTCGATCTACGGCGACCTCAAAGATGAAGGAGCTCTCTATTCCGCCACGGTCGACAACACCGACCGCGCCATTGGTCGCCTCGTTGCCAAGCTCAGGGAAACAGGCAAGTTGGACAACACGTTGATCATCTATTCCTCCGACCACGGGAGCTACCGAGCCGATCGCAATGGCGGCCTGAAAGGTAACAAGGGATCGAATTTTCAAGGGGGTTTGCGTTCGCCCGGCATCTTCTTCTGGCCCGATGGTGTTCGCGGCGGCCGGATTGAAAGCACGCCATCGGGCGCGGTCGATCTGTTACCTACCATCTGCGGCCTGGTCGGTATTGATAAACCCAAAGGTGTGCATCTTGATGGGGCGGATCTGTCACCTGTGCTGATTGAGAAAGGGACGTTTACCCGCGCCCAACCGCTGCTCTGGCTCGCGCCGTCGTCCGGACATCTCGCCACCTTGCGGGAAGGCAATTACACGCTGATGGGTTACCGTGGTTACAAATTACCTTCGAATGAGGCCAGAAAGAACGAATTGTTGCGGCAGATGGCCAGGTTGGCGGGCATTGACCCGTCGACGCCCAACCTGGGTTCCCGCGTCAGCAACACCACTTTCACTAGCCCCGAATACAAGCGATTGAAGGGGGAGTTTGTTCGGTTAAGGACCTTCCAGGAGGCGTGGATTCCGGCGATTAAATCCGGCGGATTCAGTCGGTTTGCGCTCTATGACCTCGAATCCGACCCTCTGCAGAAGAAGGACATTTCAAAACAGAGGCCGAAAGTCACCGAAAGGCTCAAGAAGAAGTTATTGGAGCTCTACCGCGACGTGCTTGAAGACGCTCCGGACTGGCCTGTTTCAGAAGAGGATGCGGTGGGTGTGCAGCGAGAACCCCTGAAGGCGCTCGTCGAGGCATCCTGTATAGATTGCCATGATGCGGATACGAAGACCGTATTGAACTTCGGTGACCTGGGTTTCGATCTTGCCGATGCGGATACCTATGAAACGTGGGAAAAGGTGTTCGACATGATCGAGTCGGGGGAGATGCCCCCGGAAAAGAAACCGCGGCCTGATCCGAATCTCAAAAAGGTCGCGTTGAAATCGCTCAAGC
>CAWWCX010000254.1:0-6219 GCA_963935445.1 uncultured Roseibacillus sp. | reverse complement strand
GCTATTGGAGACCAGGAGACCTGGGCGGCTTTTGCCGAGCTTGCCGTCGAGGATGTCCTTCCGCCGGAGCTCCGCGAGCACCTTGGCCCTTTCCAGAAGCTGATGGGGGTGGTCCTGGAGGGAGGATCGGTGTCCCTTGAAGCACTTGCTTTTCTCCTCGACAGCGGACTTTCCCCGGTGGTGAAGACGGAAGATCACGAGTTCATGCGCGCGGTCGGCTGGCAGCTCCACAAGGCCACGGTTGAAGAAGTGGTGGCGGAGCTCGAAGGGGTGGGTCTGTGGTCGGAAGAGAGCTATCGCTTCTGGGCGTCGGTGATCGGACGGAATCTGGAGACCTTCTACGAACAGCTTCCCGCCTCCCTCAAAGTTGGGAATCTCGACGGACTCGCGTCGTGTCGTGCGCTGGGCCGGGTCCTCATGACGGCGGAGGGTGAGAACGCCTTCCTCAAGGGTCTGGTGGGGGCCTGGGTTGTGGACAGTGAGGACGCGCGCTCCTATGTGATCAGCCAGCTGAGGGCTCAGGCCCCCGCCTTGCGAAAGCTTCCGGAGGAGACGCTGCGAGACCTGGCGGTACTCATTCGTCTCTGGATCCCGGAGATGCGTATACCCCGTGCCGACCGCGAGACTGCGGCCCTGCTTGAGGAACTTTCCCGGTAGAGGATTCTGCGAACAACCGAAATGCGGAGGGGCGAATCGAGAAGAAGGGAGTTATTGGCACTGACAAGCCGGGTTGGGCAGACTAACACGGCTTCATGAAACTGTTGTTCACCTGTCTTTGTCTTGCTGCCGCGCTGCTCAACGCGTCAACGTCCCTTTACGCCGGGGAGCGTCATCTCATCATCCTGTCGGGACAGAGTAATATGGCGGGTCTGAATGAGAAGACCTCTGTGCTCCCGGAGCTCAGGAAGCTGCTTCCCGACGCGGACATTCAGCATGTCAAGTTCGCCCGGGGCGGCCAGCCCATCCGGAAGTGGGTCAGGACCTGGGATGAGATTGCGAAGAAGAACAAGCTCTCCCAGCAGTTCAATGATCCCGCGGATTTTTACGGGATCGTCCTCAAGCAGGCGAAGGCCAACCTCGCGGAGGGGATGCCTGACAGCATTACCTTTCTCTGGATGCAGGGCGAGCGCGATGGCAAGACGGGACTGGCGGCTGCCTACGAGGAAAGCATGAAGACCCTGATCGCCAACCTTCGGAAGGACCTCGGGGCGCCCGAGATGAACTTTGTAATCGGCCGGCTCTGTGACCACCTTGACCACGAGCAGTGGAATGGGGTCCGGAGTGCTCAGGTCAAGGTGGCGAATGACGACGCGCGCGGGGCGTGGGTCGACACGGATGACACCAACGACAAGGAGCGGAATGGGAAGAAGTGGAACGACTTGCACTACACCAAGGCGGGCTACGAACTTTTCGGACGCCGGCTGGCACGGCAGGCAGTGCGTCTTATCAGGGGAGAAAAGCCTGATCCCAGTGGACGGCCCGAGTAGTGGCCGGGGGGAATGACGGGAGATGCGGTTGCCTGCTCTCAGGATGCGGGCTTCATGAAGATCCGGCTGCGTAGTCCCTCGGGGCTGTTCGAATAGACGAGGACCGCGCGATCAGCGAGACGGATGAAGGCAAGGTCGTCCCGGACATGCAGGAATCCATCTGTCGACACCGGTGCCATGACTGCGAGGGCAGCGGCAATCGCGCCTTCTCTCGCGTTGCGTCCGGTGTCCAGGTAGGAGTAGGGCTTTACCTCATGGGTAAAGAAGGAGAGCAAACCTTCCACGTCGCTACTGAATCCGATCGTGTCGGCGATGGCAGCCCAGGCGCTGTCCGGGGACTCGTCGACCTTCAGATTCCAGGATTCGATCACCATTCCGAGGAATGCGTCTGTGGCGCTGTCAATTCTCTTGGCCGTAAAGACAGGGGAAGGGAGCTTGGCGGACAGATCGTTGTATTTCTTCCGCAGGGGCAGGTGGATGGCTGAGAACACAATCGTGGTGAGAGCCACAGCCGCTCCTGCGGCAATGATGATCCGGGTGCGCGACATGTTTCTGGTGTGATGAGGGGCCCGCCCCTGTGCGCCGCAGTGTGGGTGTCTGCGTTTCCGGGGCGCAACGCCTTTTTTCGTGACGAGACCTCTGATCTTCAGGCTTTAGTCTGGAAGGGTTGCCCGTTTAAATCAGGACCTTGGGCGTGGACGTGAATCAGAGGGAGCAGCGCAACCGGAAACTTGGGGAGTCCTTCCGGCAAGCCAGTCGTGAGTCGGTGGTGATCGTTCTGGGGTGGCTGGTTTTTCTGATCTGGACGGCAACCGTGTGTGCGTCTGGAGGGGGTGAGACGAACGGTGAAAGGATAGCCACCTTGATGGGATTGCCACGCTGGGTCGTCTTCGGGGTGGCGCTTCCGTGGCTTGCTGCTTGCGGGTTCACGTTCCTGTTCACGATGTTTTACATGAAGGATACGGATCTCGATCCTGACGGGGGCGTGGAAAGCGGGGAACCCCGGGAACGTGACGGGGGGGACTGATGGGCGTTCTTGGTGCATCCGCTTCCGGCTCTGGCTCGGCTCTGGCTTCGTTCCTCGGTTACGTCCTGATCGTCTTTGTGATTGCCTTCGTGGCGGGTCGCGTCGGGCGGGGGAAACCATTCGTGGGTGAGTATTACCTGGGAGGCCGCAACTTCGGGATGTGGGCCTTTGCTCTCACCTACGCCGCCACCCTTGCGAGCGGGGGAAGCTTCATGGGGTTTCCTGCGTTGATCTACACGCACGGCTGGTCCCTGGCGTGGTGGATCTGCGGCTACATGGTTGTGCCTCTCGTGGCAATGGGCCTTTTCGCCAAGAGGCTCAACCAGACCGGGCGGATTGCGGGCGCCATCACCATTCCGGAACTCCTGCGTAAGCGCTTCGCGAGCAATGCGGTTGGGAATACGGCAACCATCCTCCTGCTCTTCTTCATGTTCTTTTATCTTCTCGCGCAGTTCAAGGCGGGGGCGGTGATCATGCAGACCCTGTTCGGAGGGGTTCCGGTGTACGAGCAGGTCGTGTCCGGGGTGGCGGGGTTGACCAGGGATATCTTCTGGGTCAATCAGGCGGACCCACACTATCTCGTGTGCCTTGGTCTCTTCGGAGTCGCAGTGGTGGCCTATACCGCCTACGGCGGTTTCCGGGCCGTGGTGTGGACGGATGTCCTGCAGGGTCTGGTCATGCTGATTGGCGTACTCATTCTCATGGGGATGACACTTTCGCTGACGGGGGGGCTGGAGCGGGTCACCGAGAAACTCGCCGCGCAGACTCCTCCGGATTTTGGCAAGGCCGTCATCGAAAAACATTCTGAATCTTCCGGGGCGGACCTTTCGAAATGGGCGTGGGTCCGGTCCGAGGATGGAGAGATCGTCCGTCTCGCTGACCAGGAGGAGGCTGGGAATCCACGGAAGGTTCTGATCATCACATCCCCTGAACAGAAGGCTGATCTTGCCGGTGAGGTGGCTGCGAACTCGAATGCGGTCGCGCGAATCGTGGAGCGCACGCCCTACCAGGCGGGCGCAGGGCAAAAAGGAGTCTATCTCTCGCCCCGGGGACCGAGTGCCAGTTCCCCAGAGGGGTTCCTTCCGGTCATGCTGGCATTGAGCTTTTTTGCGTTCTGGAACTTTTCCGGGGCGGGACAGCCCAGCTACATGGTGCGCCAGATGGCCTTCCGTGACACGGTGGTGTTGCGGCGATCCATACTGTTCGTGGCGATCTTCTTCACTCTCATCTACCTTCCGCTGGTCCTGATTTTCACCAGCGCGCGGGTCCTTTTGCCAGGAATGGAAGTGGAGGCCGACCGCATCATGCCCGAGATGGCGCGGGTGGTGACCGAACAGGCGGGAGTGCCCTGGCTCGCCGGTATCCTGGTCGCGGCGCCCTTTGCTGCCATCATGTCGAGCGTGGACAGCTTCCTGCTGCTCGTGTCATCGGGAGTGGTGCGCGATGTCTACCAGCAGAATGCCAGAGGCAAGGTTTCCGAGAGGACGGTTGCCCGTCTGAGCCGGCTTACGACCGTGGTGGTCGGGGTTCTGGCGGTCGTCTTTGCGCTCAATCCCCCCAAGTTCCTCCAGACGCTGATCGTTTTTGCTTCCGGTGGCTTGGGAGCAACCTTCCTCGTGCCCGTCGTCCTTGCGCTCTACTGGAAGAGAATGACGGCGCTGGCCGGGGTGGCGGGCATGATTTCCGGAGGCCTTGTCATGCTGGCCTTCTATCTCATCGGGCTTGCCAAGTTCGGTGAGTTCAAGGCGTTCAGCTGGCTTGATATTCATCCCTTCGTCTGGGCTTCGGTGGTCAATCTCCTGGTTGTCATGGGCGTGAGCCGAATGGGACAGAGGCCGCCGGGGGAGTTGATCGAGAAGTATTTTGGGACGTGATCTGGCGATGAATTTTCAGCATCGCCTCGCCACGGGGAGGCGCTATCGTCGGAGTTGAAATGAGCGCAGAAGCAAAACTTCAGGAACTCGGCCTGACCCTCCCGCCTGCCCCGAAACCGATGGGAGTCTACAAGCCGATCGTATTTGCCGGCAACCTGGCATACCTCTCGGGACATGGCCCTCTGAGGGAAGACGGCTCTCTCACGACCGGAAGGGTGGGGGACGACTTGGATGTGGCGGATGGTTATGCAGCGGCCAGGGAAACTGGTCTCGCTCTGCTTGCCACCCTGCGTCATGCCCTGGGCAGTCTCGACCGCGTGGTCCGGGTGGTGAAGACGCTCGGATTCGTAAACTCGGCCGATGACTTTGTTGAGCAGCCCAAGGTGATCAATGGCTGCAGCGACCTGTTTGCGGAGCTTTACGGAGGGGATACAGGCGTCGGAGCACGAAGTGCCCTGCCGGCCAATACCCTCCCGGGCGGCATTGCGGTTGAAATTGAGATGATCGTGGAGGTGACTCCGGAGTACAGCTCATGAGTGAGCCCTTCCAGGTAAGCGGCCTGGAGGATGTGGCCTCTCCGGCTCTTCTGGTGTGGCCTGAACGAGTGGAGGCGAATATTGCGCACATGGTTGCAATGTGTGGGGGGACCGAACGTCTGCGCCCTCACGTCAAGACGCACAAGATGGAGGCGGTCATGCGTCTGCAGCTTGCGGCGGGGATTGGCAAGTTCAAGGCTTCGACCATCGCAGAGGTGGAGATGTGCCTTGTGGCCGGGGCGACCGATGTCCTGCTTGCCTATCCCCTGGTGGGACCGAACCAGAAGCGGCTGGTCCGTCTCGCGGGGAGTTATCCCGGGGCGAGACTGTCGTTCCTGGCCGAGGGAGGAGATGGGCTGGAGGGTCAGGGAAAACTCAGTGAAGAGGCCGGAGTGGAACTCGGGGTCTTCGTGGACTTCGACTGCGGAATGGCCCGGACTGGAACTGAATCCAAGGAAGCTGCGGTGAGTCTCGCAGGGGCGATTGCGTCCGTTGACGGCCTGCACTTTGATGGCGTGCACGTCTACGACGGGCACCTCCGGGCGAGCGACCCTGAGGAACGGAGGAGGGACTGGATTTCTGCGATGAAATTGGTCGGGGAGCTCCTGGGAGCTCTCGAGAAGGCAGGGCATCCTGCGCCCGCGGTGGTAGGCGGAGGGTCGCCGACCTTCGGACTTCATGCCCGAGAGCGCAGCTGGCAGTGCAGCCCGGGCACAACCCTGTTCTGGGATGCTGGCTACGGAAATGCCTTTCCTGACCTGCCCTTCGAGAGCGCGGCAGCGGTCTTCACGCGTATCGTCAGCAGGCCGGGCAGCAACCGCCTCTGTCTCGATCTCGGGCATAAGGCGATTGCCTCGGAAGGGCCGCTCGAAACCCGGGTGCACCTGGTTGGCCTTGAGCATGCCCGTGCGGTCGGACACAGCGAGGAGCACCTCGTGCTGGAAGTGGACGGCTCTGCTGCAGGATATGAGGTGGGGGATTCCTTTGTCGGGATTCCGAGGCACATTTGCCCGACGGTGGCCCTCTATCAGGAGGCGACCCTGGTCCGCGGTGGCTCCGTGACAGACGAGCGTTGGCAAGTGACCGCACGAAACCGTCGCCTGTCGGTTTAAACTTCCCCCGGAACACCGCCATGAAGCTCGTTTTCGATGCCCATCTTGACCTTTCACTCAACGCGCTCGACTACAATCGGGACCTGCGCCGGGAGCTTGATGAGATCAGGGCTGAGGAAGCAGGGCTGGGAGCTGTCTCTTATACACATCTGACGCTGCCGGCGATATGCAGTGTGTAGATCT
>CAWWCX010000253.1:0-6246 GCA_963935445.1 uncultured Roseibacillus sp. | reverse complement strand
GGTGTCACCGTGACAACCGAGTTGTCGTTGAAGCTCTTGCGGGTATTGGCCACGTTCACGCCTCCAAAATGTTCGAGGCGGTAGTAAATCTGAACCTTCCCGTCCGGACGGTGGAAGGTGGGAATATTCCTTGTTTTGCGCGGAGGGGGTGCCAGCCGGGCGGTGAAGCCCTGCTCCCCGTAAACCTGATGCTTGCCGAAAATCTTGGACCAGTTCTGGCCTGCGCTCATGCGGCCCCAGTCTGCAAGCTTGATGATTTGATTCGATCCCCCCAGCGCCCGCGCGTCGCGCCCGGGACTACCAGAGAAGGCGATCGGTTGCCCCAGGGCAATTGCCGCGTCACCTCCCGAGGCCAGCTTGCCCTGACCACCATCCACACTCTTACACTGAGGAAGAATCAGAAGAGAGACCCCCAGCAGCAGGCGCAAAACCATCCGTTCCCATTCCACCCCAGCCGAGGTGGTAACGGGGATCTGCGCGCGGGCATTCCCGGTTTCAAGTGACGATCCCATAGGGGTGAACAGCGGCGGTCGTCCGACTTGTCAGGGAGACCCTACCAAAAAAAGGGGCTATTTATTACATAAAAGTTGATTTTCTTTTGCTGTTTACCTCTCTCGCTACGCTAAAGCCGTAAAATCAAATTCTCCGGGGCGCGGGAGCCCGCCTTGCCTCACAATCCGGCTTCGCTCAGGAGGTAAATCGCAAAAGACCCAAGCCAATGCTCCCCCTCGTAACTTCCACTGAAGACCTGGTCCAGGCCAGCGCTCTGATGCCGGGCGGCAGAGCCCAGCAGGATTTCACGCCGCTTGTCCCCCGGGGAAAGCGCCCGCGCAATTCCCCGCATCGTCCACGCACGGCTCAAGTTCAGCCCCGCGAGATGTACGAGATGGCCATCGTGCGCGTCCGCCACCTCCACGGGGGTCAACAGGTTGCCCAAATGTCCCCTCCGCAATCCCGGGAATAATCCGTCCAGCCAGTTTGCAAATTCTTTCCCGGTCAGGAGCCGCCGCATCAGGTCCGCCTCGTTCAGACCTGCCGAGAAAAAATCATGCCCTGAGGGCTCATACGCCACCGGGTAGTCGCGATCGTCCTTATAGAAGGAGACGCTACGCTCCCGGAGCAGGGTGAAAAACCCCACGTCTCCCACCGCTAGCGCATAATCTAGCATCTGAGCCAGCGGGAAGGCAGATTCGGGATGAAACCCGCAACGGATAGGCTGGGCAAGAACGCGGAGATACCCGCGGGCGTTATCCACGACGACGTCTTGCAACGGCCCGAACCGCCGGGCCCACTCCTGCGCCTGCCCGTCATCCCAGGTTCTCAGTTCCGTGACCAGCCGCAGGGCCCAGGCCCACCCATACATGCGTTCGAACCGGGGGTGCTCCCTGAGATAATCCGCCTCTTCCTGCAGACCCTGTGCATCGAAGCGACGCTCCAGCACCCGGCGAACGTCCCCGGCCCGCTCATGCTGTGGAAACAGTTTCGCGAGCCGCACCAACGCCCAGTGCCCGTGCACCGAGGAGTGCCAGTCGAAATGCCCGAAGAAGACCGGATGAATTCGGCGGGGTGGCTGCAGGTCCTCATCCGACCTGAAAACATGTCCCGGGAAATTGGGGTATTCCCGCTCCAGCCCGGCGAGGACCAAATCCAGGAGCCGCTCCACCTCACGGTCGTTGAGAATTTGATTCCCCGTTTCCAGCACGGCCAGATCTGATACTCCCCGGCAAAGGGCTGTCACTCTGAAAGTGGACGCTCCATCTCCCCTCCCGAAATCCGCAGGCCTTCCCTTTCCGCTGACGCTCCGACCTGCATGGTTGTAGGGCTGGCCGGCCTCGCCTAGAAAACCCCGGCTCCACGAGCTCCCCTCTGCCCGTTAACCCGCAATGAAATACCTGCCCTGCCCACAACACCCCGGCTGGCTGATCGGCCCGGAGGCGGACACCCGCGACCCGCCTCCGAAGCCTCCTCACGAAGGCCTGCGCGGCCTCTACGGATGTGCTCCCGGGGACTGGGCACCGCGCCTTTATCTCATCCCCGAGAACACCCCGCACGAGGATCTCATCGAGTTTTTCGAGGTCGGAACCGCCAGTGCCATCCGCCATGGGTGGGACGAGCGTGATACTCTCGACCTCATCACCTCCACTCTGACCAGTATCGACGCGATCATTCCCGGATCCATTGAACTCGCAACCTCCAGCCGGCTGCGCTTCCGTTTCTGGCGAAGGATGCGTCAGGATGAACTGGAGGAGATCGAGCGCGTGTATGCGTCCGGGAAGATCGACGACTACCAGGCCGGCCTCGAGCACTACATTCAAAACGGCCTGAGCGGGGCCTCCATTCTGCACGATGTTTGCGAGAGTGGGGTTCTTCATCTCCGGTGGAGCTGATGCGACCCGGCAAACGAGCCCTTCCTCCCCGGGGAGATCATGCCCTCCCTCGTGGGGATCGCCCGAGGATGAAACTTCCCTCCGTCCCGGCCCTTGGCCATACTCCGCACGTGCACGACGCACTCGTCCAGCTCCTCGGGCCAGAAAAGGTGTCCACTGCCGGGGAGGTCCTTGCCACTCACGCAACCGACAGGTGGCACGCTTCCGCTCGCCCGGATGCCGTGGTCTTTGCCGAGTCGACCGATGACATCGTCCGCACCCTGACCTTCGCCCACGAGCGCAAAATACCGGTCACGACCCGCGGAGCGGGGGTGGGCTATGTCGGAGGCTGTGTTCCACAGGAGGGCGGCCTGGCCCTCTCGTTGGCCCGCATGAACCGGATCCTCGAGCTCAATCCGCATGACGGTGTGGCCGTCGTCGAACCAGGCGTCATTACTGGAGACCTTCAGGAGGCGGCCCATGCCATTGGCTGGTATTACCCACCCGACCCGGCATCCCTCAAGGAGTGCTCGCTGGGCGGAAATATCGCAACCAATGCCGGGGGCCCACGCTGCCTTAAATACGGGGTGACCCGCCCCTATGTGCTCGGCCTCGAAGTTGTCCTCGCAGACGGCACCCTCCTCCCCTGCGGCTCACGCTGTCACAAGAACAAGACCGGCTTTGATCTTGTCGGACTTTTCGTGGGCTCGGAGGGTATGCTTGGGGTAGTGAGCAAGGCCACCCTGCGCCTCATTCCTCACCCGGAATGCCGCGCCATGCTCACCGCCACCTTTGCAAGGTTTCCCGAAGCCGCGCACGCCGTGCAACGGATCCTGAATTCCGGACACCTGCCCTCCGCCCTGGAGATTACGGACGGCTTCACGCTGCGCGCAGCCCGCGACTACCTGGGTCCCTCCGCCCTTCCCGAGGGAGATGCCCATCTCATTGTCGAGATCGACGGCCGACAAGCGGCCGTGGAGAGCGAACGCGTTGAGATCGCAGAGCTCCTCGAAGGCCTCGGGGCCCTCGCCGTGGAGCACCACCGCGACGACGCAGCCTGCGAGGCGATCTGGCAACTACGGCGCGATTTCTCCTACTCGCTACGCCATACCGGATTGACCAAGCTCAACGAGGATATCGTCGTCCCTCGCTCGAAGCTGGTGGATCTCGTCGAGTTTGCCCGCAGTCTGCAGGACTCCACCGGAATCGCGATCGCCTGCTTTGGCCACGCGGGCGACGGCAACATCCACACCAACCTCATGGTTGAGAACTACGCGGACCCCGATATCCGGGCCAACGCAGATAAGGCGCTCGACCAGCTCTTCTCCTGGATCCTGCGCAACGAAGGCGTCATCACCGGTGAACACGGAGTCGGGTTGGCCAAAAAACGCTGGTTTGACGAAGCGGTCGGCCAGGCCAGCGTTCGCACTCACGCGGCCATGAAAGCGGCCCTCGATCCCGAGGGCATTCTCAATCCGGGAAAATTCATCTGACCCTCCCCAGAACGGGGAGAGCTCCCGGCCCGGTCGCCCCAAAACGCGACTGAAACCCGCAAAGTTCCCGTTGTCAGTCGAGCGTTCAGCCAGATATTATCCTTCCCGGATCATCTATGAGAGCCCTTCTTCTACCTGCCGCCCTGATCGCGGTCCTCCTCCCCCGCCTCGGGCATGCCGAATTCGAGTTCGAGGAATACAAGACCCGGCTGCCCTGGATCTGGGAAACACCCGCCAAGCCTTCTGCTCCGGCCGTGCAGGACCCTGCCTGGCCCTCCGATGAGATCGACCGGTTTATCCTCGCTCGCCTGGAAAGCGCCGGCATGAAACCGGCTTCCGCGACAAGCGACCGCAGCTGGTTCCGTCGAATCCATTTCGCCGTTACCGGCCTGCCCCCCGCTCCTGCAGCCACCCGGGCCTTCCTCGCGGACAAGACCCCGGAGCGCCGCCGGAAGGCCGTCGAGATGCTGCTGGCCTCGCCGCACTACGGAGAACGCTGGGCCCGGCACTGGATGGATCTTGTCCGCTATGCCGAGTCCCGCGGACACGAAAGCGATTTTGGCATCGCCAATGCGTGGCGCTACCGGGACTACCTCGTCCGCGCCCTCAACACGGATGTCCCCTACGACCAGTTTGTGAGGGAACATCTCGCGGGCGACCTCCTCGATCCGCCCCGCCTGCACCCCGAGACCCGTGCCAACGAATCCATTCTGGGAACCGGTTGGCCCTTCCTTGGGGAGGAGGTGCACTCCCCTGTCGACATCCGGCAGGATGAGTGCGATCGCACCGACAACAAGATCGACGTCATGACGAAGACCTTCCTCGGGCTCACCGTCGCATGTGCCCGTTGTCACGACCACATGTTTGATGCGATCTACCAGAAGGATTACTATGCGCTCTCCGGGTTCGTAGCCAGTTCGAGCTACCGGCAGGTCCGCTACGAGTCGATCGAGATCAACAAGGCGCAGGCCCGCAAGCTGTCAGCCCTGCGCAAGGAGGCCGCCCCGATGGTCCTGCGCAAACTCGTTCAGGAAGCCGCACCCCATTTCGAGGAACTGGGAAAACAGGCCACCTACCGCATTCCCGGGCCGCTCACCCTCAAGCCCGCGGAGGGCCAGGAGGTTCGCGTGGTCGCCGATTACACCCGGCCCGGAGCCACCCCCTGGATTGTCGACGGCCCCTCCTTCGGATCGGCCGTTTCCCCCGAGGGGGCTCTGCTCCTCGGCTCCCATGAAGGGGAACCGGCTCTCCGCATTGCCCCCTACGGGGCCGCCCGCCGCGATCCCTTCTGGAACGGGCTGAAGATCATCGACAGTGCCAATGACTCGGGAGCCTTCAACAGCCACTCACGCGCCGGAAAGATGATCCGAACCCCCGCCTTCGAACTGAAGAGCGGTAGGCTTCACTACCTCATCCGTGGACACGCCTCGATCTACGCCGGGGTCGGTCAGCACATCATGCTCGCCGGACCCCTTCACGGACACCTGATCCAGAAACCGAAGGTCGATGGAGACCTGCCTCGCTGGGTAAGTCACGACCTTTCCCGCTACGCTGGATTGCGCACCCATATCGAGTTTGGCGCCGAAGGTGGAAGCCCGCTGGAGGTTCTCATGGTGGTGGAGGCCGATCAGGCCCCTGCCCTCGAGCAGAAACCTCTCAATCTTACCCGGACCGAACTCTCCGCTGCCTGGAAGGACCTTGCCGACGGCGTCATTGAGAAGGAAAATATCCACGCCGCCCGCTGGATCGTAGAGCAACCCGCCCTCAAGGCCTCCCGGATTGCCGCCGATTACCTCGGGGCTCTCGAGGAAATCCGAAAAGGGGTGAAGTGGGAGTCGCGGCTTGCGGTTGCCTGGCTCGACGGCAATGGTGTCAACGAATACAACATGGATCGCGGGAGCCCGGCCCAGCTTCTCGATCCAGCACCACGGGGACTCCCCGCCGCCTTCGGCCTGAAGAGGATCGAGACCCAGAACTCCGGACGGCTCGAGCTCGCCCGGCAGGTAACCGCCCCGGACAATCCGCTCACCGCACGTGTGATGGTCAATCGCATCTGGTACCAGCTCTTCGGGCAGGGCCTCGTCCGCTCGATGGACAACTTCGGCTGGCTGGGCGAGCGCCCCTCCCATCCCGAGTTGCTGGATTACCTCGCCCGCGAGTTCGTGGACACGCACAAATGGTCCACCAAGTCCTTCATTGCCCGCCTCCTTCTGACAAAAACCTACGGACAGGCGAGTGAGAGCGCTGATTCTTCCTACGGCGACAGTGATCCCAACAACATTCTCCTGCACCGCATGCCGGTCCGCCGCCTCGAGGCGGAGGCCATCCGCGACGCTGTCCTTGCTGTCTCTTATACACATCTCCGAGCCCACGAGACCGTACTAGAT
>CAWWCX010000252.1:0-6253 GCA_963935445.1 uncultured Roseibacillus sp. | reverse complement strand
CTAGTACGGTCTCGTGGGCTCGGAGATGTGTATAAGAGACAGGCTTGGGCTTGAGTGAGCGTCCGCTCCGGGGATTCTGAGCGCTCGCGGAACCTGCCTTGTTGAAGATGATTTCCTCCCCCGGCTGAGCACCGGGTTTCCGGCCAATCTTGGAGAAGAACGCCTGGAACCCATAGTAGTCGTCCTGGCTCCACTTCTCGTAGGGGTGGTGGTGGCACTGGGCGCACTGGAGGCGGATTCCGAGGAAGATCTGGGCCACGTCCTGAAGCTGCTCCTTGCTGTCCTTGACGGTTCGATACCAGATGACGGGAGGGTTTTCTCCAACCTCGCCCGAGGCGGAGACGAACTCCCGGACGAACTCGTGATAGGGACGATTCTGGTGCAGGGAGTCGCGGATCCATGAATGGAATGCGAAGCTTCCCCGGGCATGATGAGCCGAAGTCCGCTTGTTGCGCAGGATCGCGGCCCATTTTCCTGCGAAGTAATCCGCGTAGTCCGTGCTGGCAAGAAGTGCATCGATCTTCCGTGCACGCTTGCTTGGATCTGTTTCGGCCAGGAACGCATCGGTTTCCTCCAGGCTTGGAAGGCGTCCCGCGATATCGATGGTTACGCGGCGCAGGAAGGTGGCATCGTCGCTGGGCGGAGAGGGCGGCAGTCCGAGGGTGCGTAGCTTTGCGAAGATCCGTTCGTCGACGATGTTAGTGGGCTCGGGAAGGTTATCGACCGGGGCGCCGAGGGGGATGGTGGCACGGAAGACGTCCACGTGTTCCTGGAAGCGAATCATGACCGAGGTGCTTCCGGGGCGGTCATGCATGGTAACGAGGCCCTGCGGGCTCGCGCTGGCCATCTCCTCGTCATTGGTTTCATACTGGGCGATGTGAGTGACATCCTTGGTGGAGCCGTCGCTGAAGCGAGCAACCACCCGGAGTTGCTGAGTTGCACCCGCCTGCGTGAGGCGTTCCCGGGGCTCGACTTCGATTCCTGTGACGGCGGGATCATTTTCGGGACCATAGCTCAGACCCTGGCGAATCCAGCGAACGAGGGTCTTATAGTCATCACCGTTCCTGTCCAGGCGCGATCCTCCCTGGTGGGGAAGGTCTCCGCTTCCCTTGAGCAGAAGGAGACTGTGCTCTGGTGCGGCTCTGAAAATTCGGCGGCCCCGGGCTTCCTGCACGAGGTAGCCATGGTCATCTTCAGGTTCAAAGCCGAGCAGGGAGAGCTTGAAGCCATTCTGTCCTTCCGCCTTTCCGTGGCAACCACCGCCATTACAACCGTGTCGCGTGAAGATGGGAACGATCTCGTTTGGGAAGCTGATCGGCAGGGACTCACTGGCACGGGTCACCTTGATCCTGCGGTCGATGCTGGCACCCTGGAAGCTGGCAGTGATGGTGGTTTCGCCATCGCCCAGGACGCGGATGAGGCCGTCGGGCTCGACCCGGACGATTCCTTCCGGAGTCGTTGAGTAGCTTGCAACAGTACTTGCGTCCTGATCCGGAGAGCCGCTTCGCTGGGCGGTCAGGACGAGCTGGTAGAGGGCGTGTCGCCCGCTCAGGGAGATGTCCCCGTCACTGCTCCACAGGAGGGCGGGCGTGTCCGCGGCGGGAGCGTCCGCATCAGCGGAATCCTGGGCGAGAAGGGGCGTTGTTGCAGCGATGAGCAGGAGGCTGCAGCCAAGAGTAGTAGTGAAGTTCACGGCGGTTCAGGTTGAGTTAGCCAACGAGTTCTGTCATGGGGGCATACTGGCTTTCGACGAGGAAACGAGGTCGTCCCGAAAGGTCATCCACCGTTGTGCGCCGGGCGTCGATACCAAGGCAGTGGTAGAGGGTGGAGAATACTTCGGGAAACTCCACCGGGCGGTCGTTGGCCTCGCCGCCGTCGCGGGTGGTGGAACCGATGACCTGACCATGGTGCATGCCGCCCCCGGCCAGCAGGGCGGTGGAGACCTTGGGCCAGTGATCGCGTCCGGCCTTGTCATTGATCTTGGGAGTCCGGCCGAATTCTCCCCATACCACCACGCTGACATCCTTTTCCATCCCGCGTTCGTGGAGGTCCTGGACAAGGGCGGTGATGCCCTGGTCCAGAAGCGGAAAGTCCTGGCGGGCGCGTTTGAAGTTTCCGCCATGCCAGTCCCAGCGACTGAAGCCGAGGGTCACGCAGCGTGCGCCGGCTTCGACCAGTCGGCGGGCCATGAGGAATTGGTCCAGTCGCTTCCACGGGCCGTCGGCGGTGAGCTTCTCGGTTCCTTTCCCGTAGCGTTCAACGATCTTCGGGTCTTCCTTGCTGAGATCGAAGGCCTCCGCGAGGCGGCTTGATGTGAGCACGCCGAAGGCCTGTTCGGTAAATGTATCCATGCCCTTCATTGCGCCCGAGCCGTCGATGTCACGGCGGAAACTGTCGAAGGACTGGAGCAGGCCCTTACGGTCGGCGAGGCGCTCGATACTGATATCCTTGAGGACCATGTCCTCCTTGCCGCCCCCGCGGAAGGGGGAGAAAGGCGCATGGGAGGGTCCAAGGAAACCGGAAGCTCCAGGGTCTCCCCATTGGTCGTGGCCACATTTGGGAGAGAGTCCGAGGAAGGAAGGAACGCCGGGGGTGACCTGACCGTCGAGCTTGGAGAGGACGGCCCCGAGGCTCGGCCATCCTCCGGGGGGTTGCGGGCCGTTCGCCTTGCGCCCGGTCAGGCACTGCACTGCGTCGTGGCCGCCACCCGCGCCGACCATGGAGCGAATGACACTGAAGCGGTCCATCATCTTGGCCATCCGGGGAAACAGCTCGCAGATCTGGATGCCGGGGACATTGGTGGAGATCGGACGGAACTCACCCCGGATTTCCGTTGGCGCATCCATCTTGAGATCCCACATGTCCTGATGCGGTGGACCGCCTGCCAGGAAGATCATGATCACCGCCTTGTGATCGAGCGGTTTGTGGCTCGAGGCGGCCTCGGCTTGCAGTATCTGAGGCAGGGCCGCGCCGCCCAGTCCCAGTCCTCCAATTCTGAGGAATCCTCGACGGCTCATCCCGTCGCAGAAGGCCTCACCACGTTTTCCTGTGATTGTCAGCATAACGGAGAGTTCTCTGAATGGTTAAATCTACTTTACCTATTCGAAGTGGCCTGGCTATCGCTCAAAGCGAAGAGGCTCAACATATTCAAATGTGTTCTTTTGAACGCTATTCCTGGAAGTCCGCTTGGGCGGTAGAAGACCGGGTGTTGAGCTGCCAGCGGTGTCGATCACCTGTGAGGCTGAGGAGCCGGAGGCCGGCCAAAAAAGTGAGGGGAGCCCCCGTGAGCGGTCTCATCTTTCTCTCCGGGCGCAGGAGCCCAAAGTTATTCAGACAGTGCTCACATTCTATTCACAGACTGTCCTTGTTATAGATGCAGGAGGTCTATTGAATTAAACTCCCTGAGAGCAAAAGGTTTGTAAAAAACGGGGCGATCTCTTGTTCAGGAGTGGCCCTATGGACCAGTGGCAAAATGCCCTAATCCGCCGACCGCCTGGAGATGGTCTACGGTTCCCCCGGAGCGCTCCTGCATGGATCCGTAAATTCGCCTTGGTTTGCCTTCAGTCTCTGTCCCCTCCGGGCGGGTGTGGAGAGTTCCGGTTCGGTCTCTTCGTCCGTTGTACATCTCAAACCGTGTCCCGACCGGAAGAACCGTCCCGGGTGAACGAGGGGATCGTAAGGAATGCGCTGTGCGCCGGGCCTCCGGTTTCTATACGCCCAGACCACGGATGGGCGCGGCCTCGGTAATGTAGGTCAGAAGCTTTTCCGGGAGGCGGTCGGATTCGCGCAGTTCGGCGAGGTTGAACAGGGTGCGCATGATCGTGCCGAGGAGATTTTCTGGACCGAATGCTTCGGTGGCCGGCTCTGCGGCGATGCTGTCGGAGGCTCCGATGACCTGGCCCATCTGCAAGCCGCCCCCGGCAAGAAGGAGGCTGGTGAGTTTGCCATAGTGTTCGCGTCCCCCGTTCTTGTTGAGCTTCGGGCTGCGGCCCATTTCCCCAGTCACGACGAGGAGCACGTCGTCCGTCATGCCGCGCTCTTGCAGGTCCTCTATAAAGGCGCTGACGGCATGATCCACCTGACCGCCCATCGGATAAAGACCGGCCATGTTCTTGGGGCTGTTGTTGTTGGCGTGATAGTCCCAGCCGCAATCGGAGACGGTGACGAATCCTGCTCCCTGCTCGACCAGTCGGCGGGCCATGAGCATCTGCATGCCGAGCAGGTTTGTGGCCCTGCGCATGTCCCCCCACCGGTGGAGCTCCTTCTGATCGAAGAGAGGGCGCGTGTCATAGCGGGCGATGGTGCGGGGGTCCTCGCCAGTGAGATCGAAGGCTTTTCCTATTCCGGAGGTGAGAACGTCAAAGGCCTGTTGCTGAACTTCCTCGGCCGCCTCGAGGGAGCCTGAGACATCCACCTCACGCTTGAGGGCGTCGAGCTTTGTCAGCAGGTTGCGGCGGTCGGTAAAGCGACCGGGATCAATCTTCAGCTCCATGTCGCTCCGGAGTGAGCCTCCCCCGGAAGGATTGAAGGCTGCAGTGGGCGCGCCGAGCTTTCCCGGATCGGCAACGGTCGGCAGCGCCTGGGTCTCGAAGTTGCTTCCGAGCTTGAGGTGCGGGTCGACGGCCTCGGGGAGGATGAGGCTGTTGTTGGGAATTGAATTGGGGCC
This sequence comes from uncultured Roseibacillus sp., assembly GCA_963935445.1. GTDB lineage: Bacteria > Verrucomicrobiota > Verrucomicrobiia > Verrucomicrobiales > Akkermansiaceae > Roseibacillus_B. The sequence continues at coordinate 1,587 of CAWWCX010000252.1, read as the reverse complement.
GAGGGGGCCGGCGACCTTCGAGTAGATCGCTCCCATCGCGGCCTCAAGTGGATTGCCCGCGGTGGCGACCGAGCCGTAAGTGTGGGCGTTGTTGTTCGAGCCGTAGGAACGGACCACGGCAACCTTGTCGGCCATCGCGGCGAGCTTGGGGAAGGTGGAGCCGAAGGTCACTCCCGGGAGCTTGGTCTTGATTTCGCCCGTGATGCTCCGGACCTCGCGGGGGGCCGACATCTTGGGGTCGAAAAACTCGATGTGGGGTGGACCGCCATGGAGGAAGAGGAAGACAACGGACTTTCCACGCAGGACTTTCTCATTGCCCGCGCGGGCAGCCGCTGCCTTGCTCGCGAGCAGTCCGGGCAAGCCCAGGCCGGCCAGGCCTAGGGAGCCCACTCGCAGAAAGTCCCGCCGCGATGACCCGGCGCAGGTAAAGTTGGGGCGCGGGTCCGAAATGGTAATCATGACTGAAGGAGAGTTGGGGAGAAGGCCCTGCAAGGAACGGGTCCTTGAGAGTGTGATCAGGGTGGAGGGTACAGAATAGCTCTATCGGAGCAAGTTGAGAAGGGGGGCTCAGGAAGGAAGGACGGGGTTCGGGCCAGGTCCTTCCGGGGAATCGCCGTCTATCCTCTCCTTCATGGGCTCAAAATCCCGGCAGGTAGATCGTAGCGGTAGATAGAGGCCCCTTGTCCTTCACTGATCGTGAAATAACCCTGTCGGTCTGGAGTGAAGGCGATGGCTTCTCCCTGTGGCTCATGTCGGGCGGGAATCCCAATTCCGGGTCTCTGGAAAACATTGGAAAGCGACTCTGTCCCGCGATCCCAGCTCCAGAGGAGTGCCTTGACCTGGCGCGTCATGGAGTGTGCGCGGAGAACGACCAGGCGTCCGTCGGGGGAAAGGTCGCCACCCTTGATCTCGTCTGGAGCAGCAAAACGAGCCACCAGTTCGAGAGAGCGGATCACGCCCGGCTCTTGAGGAGCGGAGGAGAGGAATACAGAGGACATGCCCCCCTGTTTGGTGTGACGGTCTCTGCTCACGAGGTAGAGGTCCGAGGTAAGGGGATCGACCAGGAGAGTTTCGCATTCGTGGGGACGCCCGGGAAAACGGAACGGGAGCGCTTCCACGCCGGTAAGCCGCCGGGAAGCGGTGGTGGCATCAGGCCCGATGTCCGGTTCAGGAACACGATAGACGGTCACGATTTCCCGGGTGAGGGCATTGTTTCCGGTATCAGCAACGTAGAGGTAGTCGCTATCGGCTTGTGGACCCGGGCCGATGGCGAGATCCTCCCAGTCGCGGGCCCGGGCCTCTGCGAGGCGAAAGACCCCCGCGGTGCTGCCGTCCGGGCGAAGCGCGAACACTCGGGCAAAACCACCTGAATCATTGTGGGCCCAGAGGATGTCCCGGTTTCGGCGGCTGACCGCGATACCCGAGATTTCAGTGAGTTCCTTGTGGGCGACCTGCCCCGTCTCCCTTCCGGCGGTCTTCCAAGTTCCCCAGCCGCTGACCTGAAGCGCCCACCATCCCACGCTCGCCCCGATGAGAAGCAGAAGGACTGTCTCTTATACACATCTCCGAGCCCACGAGACCGTACTA
>CAWWCX010000251.1:0-6260 GCA_963935445.1 uncultured Roseibacillus sp. | reverse complement strand
ACACTGCATATCGTCGGCAGCGTCAGATGTGTATAAGAGACAGCTGCAGGGATGGACGGTCGTGTCCGGCAGCGCGGCCTTCGATGGGAATGGTGTCGAGGCTGGCGATCGCACTGGAGCACGCGCGCACGATGCCAATCATGAAGTCTTCGTGATGACCTCTCCCGCAATCAGCTTCCGAGGCACCAGCCCGGACGCCAATGCGGTCGAAATCGACTGGGAGGGTGGCCAGGGCAATCAGGATGGCCTCGTCGACCCCACCAACCTGGAGGCCGTGCTGAACTATAATGGAGGCTCCACCAACGGTGGCGGTCAGAAGGGCCTTGGCTTCCGTAACCTCGCTACCGGCGATTACGACTTCGTCGCCTACGACACGGCGAACGGTGGCGGAGTGGAGACCCAGACCTTCACCCTTGATGACCTGGTCAACGACGGGATCGACGCCAATGCGAACTACGAGCTGGACTTCTTCACCACCGACGACGGCGGCTGGGGCTGGACCCGCCTGAACGCAGTAAGGCTCGATGCCATCGTCAATCCCGGCCCAACCTCCGTTCCCCAGCTGCGCATCTCGCAAAGTGCCGGAAATCTGGTCATTGAGTGGGACAGCCTGGCGGGCATGGTCTACAACCTCCGTAGCGAGACTGACCCGTCCGCGGCCCTTCCCCTCGAATGGCCCATTTACGACGGGAATGAGAACATTCCAGCCACCCCGGACGTCAACATCCTGACGATTCCGCTGCCAGCGGACGGCAAGCGTTTCTTCGTGATCGAGGAATTCCCCGCCCCTCCGTTGACCCTGTTCTCGGATGATCTGGAGAACGGGCCCGGCAACTGGACCACCATCGTCAATGACCCGACCGGAGACACCCAGTGGGAGCTGGGCACGCCGGCGTCCGACAGTGGGCCGACATCCGGTGCCGGGGGATCAGCCAATGCATGGTCGACCAACCTCGGTAATTATGGCCCCAACTCCGACATTTCCCTCCGCACCATTGCGATCGACATGAGCGGAGCTGCCTCGGCCGTGCTGCGATTCGACGCCTTCCGCGATGGGGATACCTTCGGGGAAAGCGCTGGCGTACGCTTCCTTCGCAAGGAGGGAGAGAACTTCGTCCAGCTGGGACAGGAAGCCCTCATCGACATGGCGGACTTCGATACCGACTACAAGGAGCAGACCATCCCGGTCGATCCGGCCGCCATCGGGCAGAGCGAGGTCTATATCGAATTCAACTTCGTCAGCGACGATACGTTCGACGCTTTCAGCGGTCTGACGATCGACAACATTACAGTTACAGACAAGTAAACCTGTCTTTCAGGCGGTGGAGTCTCCGGGCTTCACCGCCTTTTCTCTGCCCAGCGGCGGCCGCTGGAGAGCACCACGGCGAACAGGCGCAGAGGCTTCTCGTCTCCCACCGCCCGCAAATCCTCACGGGCTTGTAAATCATGCCCTGCCGGGGCGGGTCTGGTCACTGCCCCTGCCCTTGTGCGATCATGCCCCTTACTACCTGGAGGTTCCGAGTCGCCTGAGGGTGACGGGGGTCAAGAACGAGAGCCTGCTGGAGCTGGGCCTCCGCCTCCGGCAGTTTATTCTGCTGGGCGAGTGCAAGCCCCAGGCTGGCACGAAAGTCGGCGGACCGGGGGAAGTGAACAAGGGCCTCCTTCAGGCAGGTCTCGGCCTCGGGCCATTTCTGTGACCCAACCAGGATGTGAACCAGTTGCCTGTGGAGATTCTCTTCCCGGGGATTGCTCCCGACCGCCTGGCGGAAGTGCCTCACCGCCTCTGCAGTCTTTCCCTGACCGGCCAGGAGTGTGCCCAGATTGCTGTGGGCCCGGGCGTGGTCAGGCTGGACACGCAGGGCACCCCGGAAAGCCGCCTCAGCAAGATCGAGCTTCTTCTGGCTGATATAGGAGATCCCAAGATTATTGTAGGGTCCTGCATTCTCAGGAAACAACTTGATGAGCTCCACGTTCGCGGCTTCAGCGGTCCGGGGGTAGCCCCCCTGCTGGAGGAAGGTGGCAAACCGGTAGCGGGCTTCGAACTGATTGCGACGCCGCGACACGGATTCCTCTGGAAGGGTCCGACCCGGAAGAGGAGCGGAGCGGGAAAAACGCTCTGTCATACTTCCCTGAGCATGCTTCATGTCGGCAGCAAGATCGTCCAGGTTGAGACGCCCCTTGTAGATAACGACAATCCGTCCCTCTCCATCGATCAGAAAACTTGCCGGTACCGGAAGCGTCTGCGAGCTCGTAATCAGGGTGTTGTGGACGGTCTGCAGATAGGTGACCAGTTTCCTGGTGGCCCGTCCCGTGGGAAATGGAAGCTTCAGACGCTTGGCGATTTTGCGGTCCGCACCTTCCTCTGCAGAATCGTCGAGCTCATCAACCGCAAGAGCCACCACCTCGATGCCGGCCGCTCGCAGCTCGTCCTCCCGCTCCGCGAATTCCTCAAGCTCTGCGAGGCAGGGCGTACACCAGCTCGCCCAGAGGTTGAGAAGGACGGCCTGCCCCTTGCCCGTGAGGTATTGCTGCGGCCGGCCCTCGAAGTCCCGGTATTCGAAGCTGGCCATGGGGAGGAGGGTGGTCAGGGGAATACGGGCCGTGCTATCCGGTTCTGGCAACGTGACCGGCCCGGGACTGAGGACACCCTCAGGACGCTCTATTCTGGCTGAGGCAGCAATTCCAGTGCCCTGCTCGAGAAGGTAGCGCCCATTGACCTCCAGACCCGTGAAGGTCTCCGATTCGCCGCCCGGCCAGCGCACCCGCACGGCCTCTACCGTCTCGGCTTGGCCAAGTCCGAAGTGCATCCACTTGCTGGACTGGGAAAGGAAAGAATCACCAGCCCGCAACGTCCTGTGAAGAGGCCGCGGGGGCGGACTGCCCGCCGTGGCCCCGGCCAGGACCACCTCAACCCGCGCACCAATCGCATCCCGGCTGGTCCTGGGCCCGGTACCCCGCAACCGCAGGTTCAGGTGATGGTTCCCGGAGGGGACATCATTGCGGAAGAACCGAAGACGAGGAGCATTGCGGTTGGAAATCCACACATCGAGGTCGCCATCGTGGTCCCAGTCAACGGTGACCAGGGCCCGCCCATCATCCGGCAGGTCGATTCCAGTGGTTGCCGAGATATTGGCAAAACGGCCACCCCCGGTATTCAGAAAAGCACAGTTTCGTTCCCGCCCGCTATAGGACCTGCCACGCCGAATCATCTCACCAAAGGTCGCATTAGCCCGGTCCAGTTCGGCGGTCTGCTCATCCTCAACATCATCCAGGGAACGCGACACGACCTGCCGCCAGTAGAAACTTCACAAGTCCCCGGGGTCATCCCCGGTCACATTCCCGTTGGCCACCACGAGGTCCTCCCAGCCGTCGTTGTTGAGATCCGTAAACCGCGTGCCCCACGCCCAGCGGGCCATGGCGACCCCTGCCTCCTCGCTCTCGTCGGCAAAGGACCCGTCCTCGCGCTTCCTGAGCAAGGTACTGCCCCGCGCAAAACGCTGCAGACGCGCTCGGACCTCCTCGTCAGCATCTGGCTTGAACTGCTCCTGAAAGGTGATCCGGTTGCCGGCCGCAGAAAACATGTTGCTGACGTAAACGTCCATCTGGCCATCCCGGTTGTAATCCGCCCACGTGACCGCCATGCCGGAAGCACTATCCTCCGCAGCAGTCTCCCCCGCAACATCGACGAACTTACCATCGTCATTGCGGTAAAGGCAGTTCCGGCCAAAATCGTTGGCGAGGTAGAGATCCTGGTCACCATCGTTATCGTAGTCCTCCCAGGCTGCGGCCAGGCTCCAACGCTCGTTCTTGGCATCCAGTCCCACCTCCGCAGTCGCGTCCCGAAAACTCCACGCATCCGGACCATCGGACTCATTCCGGAAGAGGCTGTTTGCTCCGCCCACATTTGAGTCATGGTAGACAAACCGCCCTGTGACCACTCCGCTCGACCGGGACTCAGGCCCGGCCGAAGCATTTCGCCAGTAGACACAGCCGTAGAGATCCAGCTTTCCATCCTCGTCATAGTCCACCGCACTCATCGACATCAGGTCGTGGGAGGTGGGTAGAAGACTTCGGTATTCGAAGGTGCCATCGCCGCGATTGGCAGCGAGCACGATTCCACCCATGACCGCTACCGCAAGGTCCTGGTCCCCGTCATTGTCGAGATCTACAAACAGGGCACTACGCGAGCCCTCGAGCCAGTTCACTCCGGCCGTTTCCGATTGATCCTCGAGCGTGCCATCAGGCTTCTGCACATAGAGCCGGTTGGGAAGCCCATCCTCCTGACAGAGGTAGAGGTCATCAAGACCATCTCCGTTGACATCTCCGAGGGCGACACCCGGGATGCCCAGCCAGAAGAAATACTGCATATCCTGAATACGGTGGAGCCAGTGCCCGAAACCGCGTCCGATCTGTGCCCCGTAGGAGGAATTGGCGCCCAGGGCTGCCTCAGTACAGTCGGAAAACAAGGTGCGCCCCTCGGTCTTGGAGACAACCTGCTCAAACTCAGAAACTTCGAGGCTGGCCAGGAGAGGGGGCTCATCTCCCTGCCCTATTTTCCAGCGAGTGCTCCACGTCGCGTGCTGCTCCAGGGCACCCTCGGCGGTGAGTCCCGAGATCGCGACATACTGCCGGGTCGTAAAGAAGTCTCCGTCCTCGCGGACACGGAATACCTTGACCTCAAACCTGGGATCCACCGCCCCTTCAAGCCGATTCCAGATTCCCGCAACGGCAGACTCGAACTCTTCGATTCCTCGAAGCGGGGGAGCCGTCGACGTTGCAATCACACGTTCCACCGTAAGCACGGAATCGCTGAAGACGGTTTCGAGAGAACCTCCGCTGAGTGCTCCAAAAGAGACGTCCTCTGCCAGAATTTGCCCGAGAGCCGTCTTGTTCCGCTTCGAGGGGTTTAGAATCAATTTGCCCAGCTGCTTCAACTGGTCCTTGGCATTCGCTCCGAATACCTCGGTGGGCCAGCCGTCGCTCCCAGGATCATCCAGAACCTCCATCGGAGTCGCAGCCTCGGTCGGGACCTGCGCAAGCGCGCTGGTGGAAGCGGTTCCCTGCTCATCATCCCGCTGGGTGAGAACGATAAAAACCACGATAGGGAAACCGAGGAACATGGCGCCCAGGAGCCCGAGGAGCCCTCGCTTTGACAGAGAGCCAGGCGCCTTGGGCTTCGCGGACGACGGGTTTTTTGGGGAAGTCATGGGGGTTTGGTGTGGACCGAAGGCGGCAACCTCTTAGCTCAGGAAACAGAAAATGCGAGGAAGATCCTTCAGGAAGCCTCTGACAGGCCTCTGTCTGGAAAACCCATGGGGTACAAAGCAAACCGGGGCAGCTTTCCAGCTGCCCCGGTTTGAAAAGGAACGTTGTCTTGCTTCCGACTAGCGCCGGCGGCGAAGGAAGAAAGCAAGGCCACTAAGTGCAATGAGCAGGGACGAGGAAGGCTCCGGCACTGCGCCGACTGCACCAGGGTCCAGATTGACGGCATTCAGGCGAGTCCAGCCCCAACCACCGTCATCAGTGGTGAAGAAGTCCAGCTGGTAGCTGGCATTCGGGTCAATACCACCGGCAACCAACTGCGCCTGCGTGACATCAACGGTCTCAACACCTCCACCATTCTGGGAGTCGTAGCTCACCCAGTCATAGTTACCGGTCGCGAGGTTCCGGAACCCGAGGCCCTTCTGCCCATCGACGTTCGTCCTGCCGCCATTGTATCCGGTGACCGCTGCCAGGTTAGCAGGGTTGGGGGAACCGGCCTGGTTTCCCTGACCACCTTCCCAGAGAATCTGAATCACTGGCTCGGTAGCGCTGACATTGGAAAGATTGAAGTTCACTGTCGGGGAGGTCAGGACAGCAACGGCGTGACCAGCATCGTGAGCGCGGTTGCCAGCGTCGTCAGCGGGCTCAATGCCGGCTCCGTCGTTCGCAAAACCTCCAGCGGTCGTGGTCCAACCTGCATCAGACTGATTAAAGCTCCAATTAACAGTGGTGGCGGCGTTGGCACTGGCAAAAGCAAGAACACTTGCAGCAGCTGCCAGTTTAAGTGGGTTTGTGATCATATCTTTGTAAGTGGCTATAATAGTGTGTTCCAATGTTTCGGGGGAAGTTGTGAAGCAATTCAGCCCGCCTGAGAAGGATTTTCTGCGATATTTCTACATGGTGGCGGACGCCCCCGGGGCCCCCTCCAGATCCTCACCCGTATCCACCCCTCCTCCTGTCTCTTATACACATCTGACGCTGCCGACGATATGCAGTGT
>CAWWCX010000250.1:0-6317 GCA_963935445.1 uncultured Roseibacillus sp. | reverse complement strand
TTACTCTCGCACTTGCCCTGCTCTCCGCAGCATCCGTCTCCGCAGCCATCACGGTAGAGCAGAAGGGCCTCAACCTCCGCGTCCTCGTCAACGGAAAACTCTTTACCGAGTACCGTGCCGACACCCGGGTCCCCTGCCTCTATCCACTCATGAGCGCATCCGGAACACATCTCACAAGGCAGTTTCCCTTCGTCAAAGGGGTCCCTGGGGAAAAATCGGACCACCCCCACCACACCGGCTTCTGGTTCACTCATGGCAATGTCAATGGCCACGACTTCTGGCATAAGGACAACTGCAGGATCGTCACCCGGCGCTTCATAGGGTCTCCGGTGGCCACCAGCGTGATCAAGGGAGGGAAAGGCGGCCGGGTCACCTTTACCGTAGAGCTCTCCTGGGAAGCCGACGGCAAGCCGGTGGTCGCAGAACACCGGAAGTACGAAATCCTCATTTCCGGGAAGACCTCCACGATTGATGTCACCTCCCACTTGGGTTCGAACCAGCACGACATCACCTTCAAGGATACCAAGGAAGGTAGTTTCTCCATTCGGACCGCACCTTCCCTCCGGCTCGTCGGTGAAGTCGCAAAGGGAAAGATCACCAACAGCGAAGGCGTGAAGGACAACGACGCATGGGGCAAGCGGGCCCGCTGGGTGGCCTACCATGGACCGGATGCGAAGGGGACTCCTCAGGTGATTGCCATTTTTGATCACAGCAAGAACCTGCGACATCCTACCTGGTGGCACGCCCGCAACTACGGCCTCCTGACTGCCAATCCATTCGGAATCCGCGCCTTCCGTGATCCCAAGGTGAAGGAGAGCGGCGACCACACCATCAAGAAGGGCGAGATCCTGACACAGCACTATCGCCTGCTTCTCCATGAAGGCACCTTTGAATCCGCGCAAGTCGAGGATAACTGGAAGGCATTTACCGCGGACAAGAAGGCCGAGAAGGACCCAGCCGGGAAGAAATAGAGGCAGGGTCACCCGCAGGCGGGCAAGCTTAGCTTCGCCGCCACTTCGTCAGGAGGGCAACCGTCCACTGGAACTTACGGGCCGTCTCCCGGATGAGAAACGGCTCCTCATGCTCCTCCACCAGTTCAAACCAGGGGCCCAGGGAATCCACCAGCCACTCCCGGGTGTCTCCGGTGGGCCACTGGCTGACGGGAGTGAATTCCTCGAGCCACGTGCATGGGGTTGTCAGGATCAGCTCTCCGCCCGTCACCACCAGCTCCGGCAGGCGGTCGAGGAGTCTCCGCGGTTCGCCCAGGCGGCAGAGAAGGTTCGCTGCCAGCACCCTTTGAAAGGAGCCCAGCCCAGCCCGCAGGTTCATGGCGTCGCCCCGCTCGAACACGACCCGGCCGGGATGGACCCCCGGGGGAAGCTCTACCTCAAGGCTCTCCCTCCGATGACCTTCCGCCAGACAGGAAACAGGAACCCTGCCCGCAACCTGAATCTTCTGGGCGGCGTCCACGAAGGCCTGCGAATAGTCGATCGCAATAACCTGCTTTGCGCTCCTGGACATCTCAAAAGCGGAGCGACCAACCGCACAACCGAGATCCAGCGCACGCTCCACATCCCCTGGAGCAAACCGCTCCACGATCCTTGCGGCAAAGCCGAGGGCCTCCCGGGGACCCTGCACCCAGGGACAAACCTCCTCCGGGCTTCCGTAATGAAAGAGGAGGTATTCATCCCTCAGTCGCTCGGTCTCGTAAACGCTCATGGTCAGGAATCCTGAAACCTCCTCATGCCCGGCATCCCTCAGTGGACCGGAACGGCATCCCCCTCGCCCACATCCTGCTCATCCTGGTAGAAATCCTCCGCATCGAATCCCGGAACGGATATATTGAGGAGCTTGAGCCTTCCCACCCCCCGGTGCCGGCAACCCGGCCGGATCATGACCGCGGACAGGGGCCGGACCGCAACCAGTTCGCCATCGAGCTCGAGGTGCCCCTCTCCCTCGAGAATCACGTAGATCTCCGTCGTCTTCCGGTGGTAATGGCAGACCGGCTCTTCGGCGAGCTCGAGAAGGTGGACCGAGGCAGGACTGCCTTCCTCAGAAGCGAAGGCCCGCCGCACCGTCCCACAACAGCACTCAAGATCCGGGAGACTCGCAAACTCAATCGCCTCGTAACGCTTCATTGCTGCAATCGTCCTCCCAGCGCATCCATGATGTAGCGGCTCGGCCTGAAGTCCTCAATCAGCACCTCCCAGCGTCCCTCACGCAGCATCCGGACCCGGCTCAGGTTGAAATTGGGGGTCTTGTGGGGCGCAAAAAGGATATCATCGTGCGTGCTGTTTTCATGCTTCTTGAACATCTCCGGCACGATGTCTCCCCCGAGGTGATCATCCCGACCAGTGGCAAGGTGACATGTTCCGAGCACCTTCTCATCCTGGATGTCCTGATAGGAAACCGGCAGGACCTGCGTCCCGAAGCCCAGCTCCCCAAGGGTCCCTGTCATCGGGTCGTCCGCAAGCCGCCGGTTGTGAGCGGCAATCGTCTCCTCCCGGCCCTCGATCAGGTGGGCTCGCACCACGTCACGGTTCTCCACATCCAGGATTCCCAGGGTCCCATCTTCATACTTCATCGGGAACTGCCCGTGTGCATCCCGTGGCACAAAATAGACCTCCCCGGCCGGGAGATTCGCCACGTCCGGCTTCCGCCCTCTGCACAACCCGTGCGATTTCTGAGCCTCCTGCCCCCCGAGATCCAGGGACGCTTCCAGGGTTCTTCCATCTTCCAGTCCGAATTCAATCTCAACCCTGTCCGCCCGGGTCATGGCGAGCCGCATCCGCTCGGCATCCGCGGACACCTCGTCATAATTCACGGCCAGGCCGGACTTCAGAATGACGTCATTCATCCCGTGCATGGTTGCTCCCCTGAATCCGAACTCCCTGCACTTGGCCGTGAGCGGGGCCGTGGCCGAGAACGTTGAGATGCACAGAATGATATCGTAGTGCGGGTAGATGTGGCGGTCGAGCGAGAGCTGCTCGCCCTCCGTATTCCAGACTTCGTCAGCAAGGTCGAGGTTTGAACCCTTCGTGCAGCGGTAGGCGAACATTTCCCCTCCACTCATCCCAAGTTTTTCCAGCACCCCGGCATGAAGTTCCTCGTAAAAGTAGCGATGGGCGTTTTTCTGAACCTCGAACCCGTCCTCTCCGAGAAACGCAAAGCCACGGATCAGCGAGGCAGGTTCCTCGAAATCCACGAGAACGCAGACCCGGCATCCCTCCGTAGGCTCAAAAACCGTCGAAAGCAGCCGCGAAACCTCGAAGGGAGGAAACTCCCGCTGCCCGGGGTTCTGCAGAATTCTTTCCTCGAGATAAGGCGGCAAAGACATTGTTGAGGACTGCATCAGGGTCGGACCCTACGGCCTTCCCCCCAAGTGGCAAGTGGAACATCGGGCCGAAATTCTGCGCTAGTCTCCCCCCTCCAGTTCCATCCCCTTGTCACGCAGTTCTTCCAGAACACTGGTCATGTCCCTGAGGCCGTCCCACACCTCCCGCACAACATAGATGGGCGCCTGCTGACGAACCGCGAGGGCTATCGAGTCGCTGGGGCGCGCATCCAGCTCCACGATGAGTTTCTCGCTGATCTCGTTCTGCGCCTCGATGAAGAGGCGGGCAAAAAACACGTCACTTTCCACCTTCACGATCACCACGCGCTGGACTACGGCTCCAAAAGCCCTGAGCGCATCATTGAAAAGGTCATGGGTGAGCGGCCTGGGCGGCTGCCTGTCGGAAAGCGCATCATTGATGGACGCTCCAATCGCCGGCTCGATGTAAAACACGATCGACTTTTCGCCATTGCCGAGGAAAACCGCACAGCCAGCCTGGGTAGGCAGAAGGGCGACGGGGTCCACTTGAACCAGTTCCGACATCGAAGACAAGTTACCGCCGATCCAGGTTCCGAGCGAGGAACTTCCTCCGGTTTTCAACATATTTCTCAGCCCAGACCTTCACCCCCGCCTGCTCTTCGTTCGTCAACGCACGCACCACCTTGCCGGGTGATCCAAGAACCAGAGAGCCCGGAGGAATCTCCGCGTTCATTGTCACCAGGGTATTCGCCCCGATGATGCTCCGCTCCCCGATAACCGCTCCGTCAAGCAGAGTGGAACCCATTCCGACCAGGACTTCGTCCTTCACTGTACAGGCATGCACGATTGCTCCGTGCCCCACCGTGACAAGCTCCCCCAGGTAACACCCCCGGTTACTCTCGACGTGCAGGACCGCATTGTCCTGCACATTCGAGCGGGGGCCCACCACGACTTCATGAATGTCCCCACGCAAGGTAGTGTTGTACCACACACTCGCTTCTTCCCCGACACGCACCCTGCCAATCACGTCCGCGCTTCCCGCCACGAAAGCGCTCTCATGAATCTCCGGCCAATGATCCTCGAAAGGCTCAATCATGCGGGCAGCCTAGACCGGGAGACCGGCCGGAATCCAGCGCTGCGGGCCGACCCCCGCCCAAAAAGCCGGAACATCAACTGAAAAACCCTGCTGGACGGGTCCCCAAAGGTAGTGCATCAGTGTCCCTTCCTCCGCGCATCCTGGTCAAAGTCTTCACCTCCGCCGCGCGTTTCTCATGTTGTCCCAGCTTGCTCTTGTCGCCGGATTGATTGTCCTGGCGGTCGCCATGCGTCACTGCCGCCACTTTGCGGCTCGCAAGCTTGGTGCGCTCATTTTCCTGACCGCCAGCTTCTTCGCGCTCTACTTTATTTTCAATCGCTCGGCGGCAGCTGGCCTGTGCGGGGCCTGCGCCTGGTTCTTCCTCCCCTGGATCGAACTGCTCACCCGAATCCGGCGCCTGCGCCTGCCACTCGAAAACCGGCTTCGTTTTCGCGTGCCTCCCTCCGACTCCTTCTTCCCCCACGCTTCCGAGGCTGTCCTCGCCATGGACAGGGAAGGCTTTGAACACGCCGCTGACAGCGGCTGGGAGTGGGCCGGCATGAAACAGTTCTTCCGCATCTTCTGGAACCCCGAGCAGCGGGCCATCGCAATCGTCTGCCTCTGCGAGCAGGAGGAGGTCGCCTTTGCCTTCATCAGCATCACCTCCCGGGACGGGAAAGGACGAATCTTCCGCACCACCAATTTTCCGTTCTCCCCGACGCTCAAGTGCGGCCCGGAAATCACCTGGAACAATGTTCCCTGCGAACGCAGCTGCTTTCACCGGATTCTGCGCGACCACAACCAGTTCCTCCACCGGCAGCGCATCCCCGAAGAGGAGCTGCGCGTGCCCGACCCCGACGAAGCCGCCGATGAAATCGAAGGCGAGATGCGCCGGCAGATCGACCACAATCTGTCCAAGGGCATCATCCGGCTCACTGGCGACGGGCACTTCCGCTACTCCTTCCGCGGCCTCTTCTTCCTCTGGAGGCAGTTCATCAAGGACATGGTGCGGCTGTGCTGAGTTGCCACCGTTTCCTGCTGACAACCGGTCACCAACCACCGACAACTGATCCGTGGACGGGATCACCATTGCGGAACTCAAACGGGACACCAGCGAGAACCCACGGGAGGGCAGCCTCACGGCCCAGCTCCAGCAACGGAGGGAAAAAACCACCCGCAAGGGAGATCCCTACCTCGAGCTCACCCTTGTAGACGGAACTTCCAGCTTCACGCTGAAGGCCTGGAGTAATCACCCGCAGTTCTCCGAGGTAAACAAGCTCGAGGCCGGGGCCCTCGTGGCCATTACGGGCCATTGGACCCAGAACCGTTACGGGATCGACAGCGAGGACTGGAGGATGCGCAACCTCAACGACCGGGAGATTGAGGACTTCCTGGCCGGGGATCCGGAAACCCGGGAGAAGCAGCGGGCGGACTGGGATCACATCGTTGACGCCTGCGCCACCCTCGGCGATCCCCGCCTCCGGGCCCTCGCCCGCATGTTCCTCGAGAGGTATGAGGAACTCTTCCGCCGGGCCGCGGCCGCCCGCCGGAACCATCATGCCCGCAGGGGTGGCCTCGTGGAGCACGTGGCCCAGATGATGCGCTGTGCCGCGGCGGTCTGTTCCGTCTACCCCGGACTCAACAAGGACCTTCTTCTGGCCGGAGTTCTCTTCCACGACTGCGGCAAACTGTGGGAGAACAACTACCCGGAGACGGGCTTCGCCCAGGACGTGAGTCTCGATGGGGAAATGATGGGGCATATCCCGCTGGGAATCCAAGTCGTCAACAACCTGTGGCGTGAGCTGCTCGACACCGGCAAAGCGGGGGCCTGGCGCGAGCTTGAGCCATCCAACGAACGCGTCCGTCTGCACCTTCTCCACCTCATCCCTGTCTCTTATACACATCTCCGAGCCCACGAGACCGTACTAG
>CAWWCX010000249.1:0-6338 GCA_963935445.1 uncultured Roseibacillus sp. | reverse complement strand
TCCCCTGCTAAGGGAGTATACCCCAAAAGGGTATCGAGGGTTCGAATCCCTCCCGATCCGCCACTCCCCGATGAGGGCTGTGGATTCCGCCGGGGGAGAGACCACCCCAAGGAGCTTATCACCGTCTCTTCTCCGCACGGCCAGCGCACAAGTCATCTGCACGAGCAGACCGTAAGAGCGCTGTCCAGGCTGTCCTCCAGCAGCACTTATCTGCCGAGCAGCTCCTTCATTCCCATTCCGAGGGCTTCTCCCACGAGGAAATAGCTTTCCGCGTTTCCAAACCAGTGGTGTCCGTGTCCCATGTTGGGAGAGAGCTCTCTGGGACGTGCACAATGGGCTGTCGGCACAAAGCGGGCATTGGCAATCTTTTCCGATCCTGCGCGCTGGGCCTTACGGAAGCGGTCCATTCCGCTACCCTCCCTCGCTTTCCCACCGTTCCCCAGTTCCCCGATCACCACCGGGAGTTGCGGTGTCTTGAACTCCCGCCGCACATCCCTCGCGAGGTTCTCAAGGTTCCCGGCGTACTCGGCGGTGGCCTCCTCGGAAACCATGTCGTTCCAGCCCTGCATCCACACAAAGCCCCGCAGTTCGAATTCGGCATCGCCCAGTTTGGCCAGGGCCGTCCGCACCTCTGCAATCATCTGGAGGTAAAACGGACCTGTTTCTCCACCGGAACTGGGCGGACGGAAGTCCTTGTGGAGGCTCTTTCCGCCCCAGGCCGTCTTGATCAGGAGAACCGGTTGGTCGAAGTGATCCCCCATGAGATGGCCAAACTGGAGCTCGGGGCCGATATGGCTGCTCTCACCGTAACCAGTATATCCCACCGTAAGCGGCCCTGTCCTTACCTTGTTGCGCGCCTTGAAGGTGATGGTGACGTCCTCCCGCTGCACCCAGTTTCCCTGCTCGTCCCGGAGGTGCGCCATACGCTCCTTGCTCTGGGAGTTGGCCATGGACCAGACAAGGTTTCCCTTTCCTCCATTGTAATACTTCGCATGGTCCATCGAAACGACTCCCTGCCCCTCCATGTTGGATTGCCCGGCCAGAATGAAAACCTGCGTGGGCCCGGACGATGCCCCCGCAAGAGGTAACCCGAGACATCCCGCGACAGTGGCGGCCAGAAGTGTGAATGGAAGGAAGGAGGAACTCATCGCTCTTGAGGGGAATGGCGCAATCACGGGAGGCTCTCCCATTCGGGACGCCGGGTCAAGGCGGGCGGACAGAACCCCGGGCCGGCAGAGCGTAAAACCATCCTCCGGCCCTCAATACCGGCAGCCGCTCCTCTCCTCACTTCAGGTAGACCAATACCGAGTCGATGCACCCATCGTTCCAGACTCCACCACCCCTCGCATTGATCATGAATGCCGTCGCTTCCGGCGGAAGAGGCTTGGTCGAGACAAGTTCGCCTTTCCCGATCCTGCAGGGGATCGTGCTCAAGGCCTGGTTCTTCCATGAGCGAGCCGTGGTGAACCCCACCGAAGCGCTTTTAAGTTCTCCACCGAACTTCGCCCGGACAAGACGGTCGTTCCGGTCCATCCGTGGTGGAGCCACCCTCGGAACCGGTTTACCGCCCCGGACAATCCCATTCGCAAATCCGCCAATCTCCCACACTTCTTCCCAGCCAAAGCCATGGCCGTGAGGCAGGAAAGGCCGGATGCACAAGGTGCTGGCCCCCCCCGCCAGGGCGGCCGACCTGCTGAAACCATCCAGGGGAAAAACCGGTTCGTTGACTCCATTGACCCAGAGCATGGGCATTCTCGCGTGGGGCAGGTGCGCCGAGGGGTCCCACTTGGCGAGGTAATCCCGGTACTGGTCCGGGGTCATCTCATGCCTGTGAATGAATCCACCACCGTAGACCGGGATGACAAAGGCAAACCGCGGGTCCACTCCCGCTGCTGCGCTCACAATCGTTCCGCCCCACGAAATTCCTGTCAGCCCGATCTTCCTTGGATTGATCTGGGGCGAGGCGCGCAGGAGAGAATTGGCACGAATCACATCCGCGACGGCATGGTAAAACCATTGCTCCTTGTCGGGCCGGGCAATATCCCCGAACCAACCCTCCCGTTTGGGCCCCCCATTCCGGTGCTTCACGTTGGAAGGAAAGTTCCCTTCCACCCCGAAGTGCCGCCCTCCGGGCAAGTGCCCTTCCAGGTCCATCGCGATGGCCGCGTAGCCCTGACGGTTCCAGTGTCTCACCCAATCCGGAAAAGCCGTACCGCCTCCTCCATGGGCACAGACCACTGCCGGCCACCCCCCCGCGGGCCTCTCCCCTTCCGGGGCCGCATAGTAGGCGAAAACCCAGGTGGGCTTTCCCTTGTAATCGGCTCCCTCATAGAAAAACGAACGCATTCCTTTCGCAGGGCGCTCCTTGGTTACATGCACTTTCGGCCTCCTGAAGAGCTCCTTGGTTTCCCAGACCACGACGCGCTTTGCTCCCGCCCCTCCCTCATGAGGAGCTGCCATGAGCGGGGACACGATCAGGATCCACGGAAGCGCACTGCACAACCTCCGCCAGAAAGGAGGACAACCGCAGTACAGGTGACAAAATCCCTTGGCCATGCTCCCTCCTTTATCTAGCCCTGAAGACCAGGTAGCAAGGCTACAGCTGCTCAGCGTGCCCGGCAGGACACCAGCTCCCCCTCAGGGATTCTCCTTCAGGATCCTTCCGCAGAAGCAGGTGCAAGGCTCTCTGTGACCCATGCGCGGGTTCTCCATCTCCAAGACGGCAGCTTCAATTCGCCGTCTGGTTTCCCTCCGTCGGAGCCGCACCGTCAGTTCCTCCCCGGCCGGCCCCGCTCGCTTCTGACCAAGCCTGCCCAGTCGCCCGTTGCCAAACCTCCCTCGCAACATCCATGGACCGGAAAGCTTCCGCGGCGGCCGACGGATCCTGCCGGTGGTATTGGGTGAACGCTCGCGCTAATGCTCCCTCCCGCAGGCTGGGGTTGGTGATCTCGGCGGCCCATTCAACCGCCGTGGAACCATTCTCATGAGCATAGGCGGCGGTGAATCCATTGATCGCCAGGTTCCGGTCAGTCGAGGGATCCATCTCCATGATGGATTCGATGGCACGCTGGGGATCACGCGATCCCCAATGGGCATAAGTCGCACTCCAGGCACTTCCCCGCAACGGACCCTCGGGCAGCTCATGAGCCCATTCCAGGGCGCTCTCCAGGCCCTGGTCCCGTACCAGCTCACGCGCCAACGTGTCCATCGGACGCCAATTATAGTTCTGCAGGTCGGTAGAGTCGTACATATAGTCGGTGGCCACGGCCACGTCATTATCGATCAGGCCCTCCAGCAATCGCCGTCGCACCCGGGACTGCACATCCGGATTCAACTCCGAGAATACATCGATCGCGCCCTGGGCATCAACACTCGCCAATCCCGGGATCATGTTCCCGAGAAAGCCCTCGAAATAGCGTGGTTCAATTTCAGCCAAATGCGCCACCGCAGTGGCCGGGTCATTTGCTCCCCACGCATAGTCCCAAAGTTGCCACATTCGTCCATCTGCCCCGTTCCGGGCCATCTCCGAACGCATGAGAAAAGCCTGTTCGCGAGTGAAGGTGGGCGAGGACATCTCCTTCAGGATCCGGTCAAAGGCCTTTCGTCGCTCCACCGGACTGGCTCCCTTGATCGACTGCAGCACCAGGGCGTTGATCTGCGCACCACTCAGCGGGCCACGCGTCCGCAATGCCTCGGAGGACGCTTGGCTCAGGGATCGCCGGGCTGAGTGCAGTTTCCGGTTCCGTGTTACGGTGACCGCACTCTTTCGAGACGACCACTCCCCTTCAACAACGCTCTGTTCCTCAAGCGGGGCATCCGGGAGGGGAACGAAGGGAGGCTCTTCCTCCGGCCTGGCGCTCTTTGCCATCTCGCCACGAGAGACTGGGATTTTGACCTCTTTCGGCTCATCGTTCCCGCTGGCACCCCTGCCCAGTCTCGAACCGGAGAGAAGCAGGCCCACGGAAACGAGGCCCCAGATCGAGTGCACAATGACGGTTCGCTTCGGCATGTGGTCAATCAATCCCTGCGACCCCGCTGCGGTTCCATGATCCGTTCCCGGACGTCTGCCGGCAGGTCTGAACTCTCAAGCCAGTCATTCAAACCCTGTCCACCCTTCCGCTGCCAGGACCGGGCTACCTCCACCATGGCCTCCTGACGCCGCTCCGGGGCCGCAATGGACTCCGCCCAGCTCATCGCCGCAGTGGGGTCCTCCCAGACCACATGGGTGCTGTAACCCGCTATCGCGGCATCCCGCAGGGGGGACGGTGCCATCTCCTGAAGATACTCTCCCGCCGCAGTGGGATCCCTGCGCGCCCAGGAATTCAAACTACCTCGCATCCCAATCTGCTGGCTCTGCCCCTCCGGCAAATCGCTCACCCATTCAAGGGCCGCCTCGGGATCACGGCCCGCCCAGTTGGCCCCTACTTCCCAGAAGATCCGCTCGGTCCCGGGTTGATCCGCGAATCCCTGGGCCCACTCAGCGGTTCCGGCCGGGTCCCTTCCCGCAAAATGATCTGCAACCCTTCCCAGCGCTTCATTACGCATCCGTCCCTCGGGGAGGGACTCGGCCCACGCGGACGCATCCGGGGCGCTGTCAGCAGCCCGCAGGACTTCCCCGGTGACAATGTGCATTTGACCCGGATGAGCCTGTCCACTGGCCACCATCCTCTCGACAAACTCTGCAGCCTGCCTCGTGTCTGTATCTGCCAACCCTTCAACGATCCCCGAAAGCAAGTGATGACGTAAGCCATTTGCCTCAAGCTTGCGATCCTTGAGCAGGGGATCAAAACGGGAATCATTTTCCATATCCAGACCTTCGATCCAGGCCATGGCCTCCGCCGGACTCGTGCCGGCCCAACCCGCGAGGGCTGGTTTCATGTCATCTTCCTCGGTATCAATACCGAACATGATGGCCTCAAGCCCGGCAACCGCCCCCCAGGCATAATGAAACTCCTGAAACTCGGCACTCCGGTGATCCTGTCCTTCTATCTGCTCCCTGACGAGCAGTGCATTCTCCGCAGTCAATCCCTGGAGCAGCTTTGAGAACGCCAACCGCTTGGCCACCGGATCAGACGAGGTTCTGAACTGCTCGCCCAGCTCCACGATATTCCATTTTGTCAGGGCAACCTTCTCCGCGAGCATCCGGGCTACCTCATCCTTCCCGATCTTCTCGGCGGCGTCCCCGGCGTCTTCTCCCTGGAGGGCGGTCTCGGCTCCTCTGGAGTCCGGGTCTGCGGCCCGGTCTTCTGTTCCACGGCCTCCACTGTGTCGTGGAATAAAGGCAGGCCCTTCATCGGGGTCGGAAGGCAGCACAAAATAACCGGTGAGAAAGGCTGCGATAGCCACCGTTCCCCAGACAAGATGCACTTTGATCGACTTATTCATCACTACTCCTGCTAATCAACTCCACGCTCGTCACTTCAAGACCGGCATCCTCCCGCACAGTCTGAATCCAGACCCACCCAAGTTCCTGCCCGGCGGGAGACCCGGGGAAACTTTCTTTCATCCGGGGAATCTCATCCAGGGAAAGCTCCATCTCAAACTGTCCTTCCGCTTGCCCTGCCAGCTCGATTTTTCGTGAAAGCGCATACTTTCCTGAAAGGACCCCTCGCACCCGGTGAGTGCCAAAACCGAACGAAACTGCACAACTCCGCTCCAGTCGCCCCACCACCCGCAGGCGTGCTCCTTCCGTCAAAAGGACCGGCGTTCCATTGGAGTCCGATGGCCGCACCACCACACTGTGAAGGAGAACCGGATCCTTGCGTTCCCCGAAGTCTCCACGGAACAAGTGGGTCTCCGCCCGCAGGGAACCGGAGCCCTCCCCGGCGCCCGTTCGCCAGTAGCCCTGACGAACGTCGCGCTGCAGGTCACAGTTCCAGCTCCTGACCGACTCTCCCCTGGGCAGGGCATCAAAATCCGTCTTTTGGTCCAGCGCGGCCACCACATGATGGTCGGCAGGGACGTCCCGTGTTTTCCCGTCCGCCAGCCGCGTGACCCTTACCAGGCCCTCGTGAACCGCCAGCTGGGTCGCAGAAACATCGGCGGTCACGTTGAACTGGGTTCCGAGAACCTGCACTTCCGCAGAAGGAGTCTGCAAGAGCAGGGGATGCCCTGACGACTGCGGGGCGACATCGAGGGATAGATCTCCCCTCCTCAAGAAGATGCGTTTTCCTTCCGGTCCTTCCGAGAACGTGACCAGCGCGGGCCCGGAAGCCCAGACCGTGGTTCCATCATCAAAAACCAATTCTGCCCAGGAATCGGCCGCAACCACTTCCAGCGTGCCCCCTCCGAGCTCTGTCTCTTATACACATCTGACGCTGCCGACGATATGCAGTGTG